>NZ_JBSFYQ010000021.1:0-125637 GCF_053599855.1 Micromonospora sp. NPDC005161 | reverse complement strand
CCGCGCCGCGGCCCCCCCCCCCTCTCCCCCGGGGGGGGGGGCGGGGGGGGGGCCCCCCCGCCGGGCGCGCGGGCTTCGCCGGCGCGCCCTTCGCGGAGCGGTGGTTCGGGTCACATGTTCGCGACGTCGCCCTGCTTGGCGCGGACGGCCTCGGCGGCCGCCAGGAGGCTGGCCCGCTCGTCGGCGTCCAGGTCGGTCTCGACGACCCGCTTGACGCCCTCGGCGCCGATCTCGGCCTCGACGCCCAGGTAGACGCCGTCGATGCCGTACTCGCCGTCGACCCACGCGCAGACCGGCATGACCTCGCCGGAGTCCTCGGCGACGGCCTTCGCCATCCGGGCCGCCGCGGCGGACGGGGCGTAGTACGCGGAACCGGTCTTGAGCAGCGCGACCACCTCGGCGCCACCGTTGCGGGTCTTGACCACCAGCTCCTCGATCTGCGCCGCCGGCATCGCCTCCCGCAGCGGCTTGCCGTTGACCGTGCTCTTCGAGGGCACCGGGACCATGGTGTCGCCGTGCGAGCCCAGGGTCAGCGTGCGGACCGACGCCACCGGCACGTTGAGCGCCTCGGCGACGAAGTTGCTGAACCGGGCACTGTCGAGCATGCCGGCCTGGCCGAGCACCCGGTTCTTCGGGAACTGGGTGGCGAGCTGCGCCAGGGCGGTCATCTCGTCCAGCGGGTTGGAGACCACGATGACGACGGCGTTCGGGGCGTACTTGGCGACGTTCTCGGCGACCTGCCGCACGATCTTGGCGTTGGTCTCCAGCAGGTCCATCCGGCTCATGCCCGGCTTGCGCGGCAGGCCAGCGGTGATCACCACGACGTCGGAGCCCTCGATGGCCTCGTAGCCCTCGCCGTTCGGGCCGGTGGTCGCGCCGACCACCTTGGTCTCGAAGCCCTCGATGGCCCGCGACTGGTTGAGGTCGAGTGCGAGACCCGCGGGCTTGCCCTCCACGATGTCGGTGATCACTACGGTGTCGAAGACGTCGTACTCGGCCAGGCGCTGTGCGGTGGTGGAGCCGTAGAAGCCAGCCCCGACGACAGTGACCTTCTTACCCATGGTCGTCCCACTCCCTGATACCAGTCGGTTTTCCGGACCGTATCAGTCATCCTGGCACCGATCAGGTCAGGGGCGGATGGTTACGGCCTGGTTCGACACGGAACGTCCGCTCACCCGCACGAGCGTCCGCAGGGTGCCCTTCGTTACACCTCAGCCGCGCTCGGCGCGTTCGACGACGTTGCTGAGCAGCATCGCCCGGGTCATCGGGCCGACGCCGCCGGGCATCGGGACCAGCGCGCCGGCCGTCTCGGCCACGCCCGGGTCCACGTCGCCGGTGTACCGGCCCTTGCCGTCCGCGCCGATCACCCGGGTGATGCCGACGTCCACCACCACCGCGCCAGGACTGATCATGTCGGCGGTGAGCAGGCCCGGTACGCCGGCCGCGACGATGACGATGTCGGCGGCCCGGGTGTGCGAGGCGAGGTCGAGCGTGCCGGTGTGGCACAGGGTGACGGTGGCGTTCTCACTGCGCCGGGTGAGCAGCAGCCCGAGCGGACGGCCGACGGTGTTGCCCCGGCCGACCACCGCGACGGTGGCGCCGCGCAGCGCCACATCGTGCCGCCGGAGCAGCTCCACGATGCCGCGCGGCGTGCAGGGCAGCGGGCCGTCGTAGCCGAGGACGAGCCGGCCCAGGTTGACCGGGTGCAGGCCGTCGGCGTCCTTGGCCGGGTCGATCAGCTCCAGTACCCGTTGGGTGTCCAGGTGGGCCGGCAGCGGCAGCTGGACGATGTAGCCGTGGCACGCCGGGTCGGCGTTCAGCTCGGCCAGGACGTCGTCGACCTGCTGCTGGGTGGCGTCGGCCGGCAGCTCCCGGCGGATGGAGGCGATGCCCACCTCGGCGCAGTCCCGGTGCTTGCCGTTGACGTACGCCTGGCTGCCCGGGTCCGCCCCGACCAGCACCGTGCCCAGCCCGGGGGTGATGCCACGCTCCGCGAGCGCCTTCACCCGTATCCGCAGCTCATCCTTGATCTCCGCCGCGGTCGCCTTGCCGTCCAGAAGCGTCGCCGTCACGACCAGATCGTCTCACGGCCACCGCCGACCGTTCGGACGACCTCAGTCCGGGACCGGCTGCCGAGATCCCTGCCACTCGCCGCCGGTCACGAACTGTGACGTGTCGCTAGTCACTCTCCGTGACGTTTTGTGGAGCTGATCACCGCCGAACCGGACAGGTCGGCACAGCAGGGTGGGGGGCGGCATTCGACCCAGAGCAGGCCAGCGAGGGCGGAGGCACCACAACAGGCGTGAAATCGACCGGCGAAAAAGCAGGTCAGTCCGGTTAAGCCCCGTCTGGGGTAGCAGGCCTCCCCGCACTCGGCAAGGAAAGCCATCCCGGACCGTTATGCAGCCGCAACCGGCTCGTTGCCGAAGGCGGTTGCCCGACCTACCGTTACCGCTTGTTGCGCAGCGTAAACCCAGCGTCGGGCTTGACTGCGCAGCGTGAGGAGATGAGGAGGCTCAATGCGAGTTCGTAGGCTCGCCGCCTGGACCGCCCTCCCGCTCGCGGTGACGCTGGGCCTCGCGGCCTGCGGCAGCGGCGGAGACGGTGGGTCCAGCAGCGGCAGTTCAGCTGTCAGCATCCAGATCGCGGAACCGAAGCACCTGGTTCCGACCAACACCACCGAGACGTCCGGTGCGCAGGTGCTCACCGGCCTGTTCTCCCCGCTCGTCGACTACGACGCCCAGAACAAGCCGTACGAGGTCGCGGCCGAGTCCGTGACGTCGTCGGACAACAAGGTCTGGACGGTCAAGCTCAAGGACGGCTACACCTTCCACAACGGTGAGAAGGTCACGTCCGAGGACTACATCAACGCCTGGAACTACGGCGCGTACGCCCCCAACGGGCAGGACAGCAACTTCTTCTTCGAGAAGATCGCTGGCTACCCGGACCTGCAGGGCAAGGCGCCGAAGGCGAAGGAGATGTCCGGTCTGAAGAAGGTCGACGACCTCACCTTCCAGGTGACGCTCGCCGACCCGTACATCGACTTCCGGACGATGCTCGGCTACACCGCGTTCTACCCGATGCCGGAGGCCGCGTTCTCGGCCCCGGGCGTGCTCAAGGACTCCTACGAGCAGGCGCCGATCGGGCAGGGCCCCTTCAAGATGAAGGGCACCTGGCAGCACGACAGCAAGATCGTTGTCGAGCGGTACGACGCCTACCCGGGCGAGAAGCCCAAGGTGAAGGACGTCGAGTTCCGGATCTACCAGCAGCTCACCGCGGCCTACGCGGACGTCCTGGCGGACAACCTGGACGTGCTGCCCACGATCCCGACCGAGAGCCTGAGCACCGCTCCGACCGACCTGGGTGACCGGTACAAGACCAGCCCCATGTCGTCGTTCCAGTTCCTCGCGTTCCCGACGTTCGACAAGGACTACAGCAACCCGGACGTGCGCAAGGCCATCTCGATGGCGATCGACCGGGACGAGATCAGCAAGTCGGTCTTCAAGGGTTCGCAGCAGTCGGCCCGCTCGTTCGTCTCGCCGGTGCTGCCGGGCTACCGGGACAACACCGCTGGTGCGGCCGGGGAGTTCAACCCGACCGAGGCCAAGAGGCTCTACCAGGCCGCCGGCGGCCCGTCGAAGATCGTCATCTCCTACAACGGGGACGGCGGCCACAAGGACTGGGTCGACGCCACGGTCAACCAGCTGAAGACCAACCTGGGTGTCGACGTCGTCGGCTCGACCGAGCCGAAGTTCGCCGACCTGCTGACCAAGGTCGAGAAGAAGCAGCCGGTGGGCATGTTCCGGATGGGTTGGGTCATGGACTACCCGACCATGGAGGACTACCTCGGCCCGCTGTACAGCACCAACGGTTCGTCGAACTACTACGGCTACAGCAACCCGGAGTTCGACAAGCTCGTCAAGGAGGGTTCCGCCGCCAAGACGCAGGACGAGGCGATCGCCAAGTACCAGCAGGCGGAGGACATCCTGGCCAAGGACATGCCGGTCATCCCGCTCCGCTTCGGCGAGAACGTGTTCGGCCACTCGTCCAAGGTCAAGAATGTCGAGATGGACCTGTTCCAGCGGGTCAACCTCGTCAAGATCGAAGCAGCCAGCTGAGCTGACCATGGTGCGGGCCACCCGGGCGATGACGCCCGGGTGGCCCGGACCGCGCTCCCCGGGCCCGGACAACGGACCCGGCATCGGTAGCGCCGGCCATCCCCGGGCCGAACGGCAGGCATCCCGGATATTTCGGGTACGACCAGAGATGCCGTCCTGCGACCCTTTCGCACATTTCCGGAGAGACTGCTAAGCATGTTCCGCTACATCTTGCGGCGCCTACTGCAGATGGTCCTGGCGTTCTTCGGGACCACCCTGATCGTCTACGCGCTGATGTTCGCCGGCCAGGGCGACCCCATCCAGGCGCTCGCCGGCGAGCGCCCGGTGACCGAAGCCCAGCGGGCCTACCTGACCGAGAAGTACCACCTGGACGCCACCGGCGTCGGCGGCTTCTTCTACCGCTACTTCGACTACGTCAAGAGCCTGCTCCAGGGCGACCTCGGCCAGTCGCTGACCGGTCGCCAGATCGGCGACATCCTGCAGGCTGCCTGGCCGGTCACCGTGAAACTCGCGCTCATCGCGCTCGCCGTGGCGATCATCTTCGGAGTCACCGCCGGCGTGGTCGCCGGCATCCGCCGGGCCAGCATCTTCGACAACTCGACGCTGGTGCTGACCCTGCTGGTGCTGGGCATCCCGACCATCGTGCTGGCGCCCCTCGCGCAGTACTTCCTGGGCGTCAAGTGGCGGCTCTTCCCGCCCACCGCCGGCTCCGAGCCGACGTTCTACGCGCTGCTGCTGCCGGGCATCGTGCTCGGCTCGCTGTCGCTGGCCACCGCGCTGCGACTGACCCGCACCTCGGTGGCGGAGAACCTGCGCGCCGACTACGTACGGACCGCCCGGTCCAAGGGCCTGGTCAAGCGCCGCATCGTCACCGTGCACGTGCTGCGGAACTCGCTCATCCCCGTGGTCACCTTCCTCGGTGTGGAACTGGGCAACCTGATGAGCGGCGCGATCATCACCGAGGGCGTCTTCAACATCCCCGGCGTGGGCTTCAACCTCTTCCGCGGCATCCGCACCGAGGACGGCCCCCTGGTGGTGGGCATCGTCAGCGTGCTCGTCGTGGTCTACCTGGTCTCGAACCTGGTGGTGGACGTCCTGTACGCCGTACTCGACCCGAGGATCCGCTATGAGTGACTTTGAAACTGTGGCGGCCACCGAGAACCAGGCCGCACGCCGTGGCCCCTCGGGCGAGCCGGGCACGCCGAACCAGATCGGCGCGGCGAACAAGGCCCGCAGCCTGGCCGGGGACGCCTGGCGCGACCTGCGCCGCAACCCGATCTTCTGGATCTCGCTGGCGCTGGTCGTCGTTTTCACCCTGATGGCCCTGGCCCCCGGGATCTTCACCGCCAACAGCCCGAACGACTGCGTGCTCTCCCGGCAGCACGCCGGACCGTCCGGAGGCGCGATCTTCGGGTACGACTTCCAGGGCTGCGACACGTACTCCCGGGCGGTCTACGGCACCCGGGCCTCGCTGCTGGTCGGCGCGCTCTCCGCGCTCGGGACCGGGGTCATCGCGCTGGTGGTCGGCATGGTGGCCGGCTACTTCGGCCGCTGGGTCGACGCGGTGCTCTCCCGGGTGATCGACGTGGTGCTCGGCATCCCGCTGCTGCTGGCCGCGATCGTGCTGCTCAAGCGAGTGTCCAGCGACAGCGTGAACGCCCGGATCGCCGCGGTGATCTTCGTGCTGGCGATCCTGGGTTGGACCACGGCCGCCCGGGTCGTGCGCTCCTCGGTGATCACCGCCAAGGAGCAGGACTACGTGGCGGCGGCCCGGATGCTCGGCGCCGGCCACGGCCGGATCATGTGGCGGCACATCCTGCCGAACTCGCTGGCCCCGGCCATCGTCGTGCTGACCATCGCGCTCGGCTCCTTCATCGCCGCCGAGGCGACGCTCTCGTTCCTGGGCATCGGCCTGAAGGCGCCGACCATCTCGTGGGGCCAGGACATCGACACCGGCCGCATCCACATGCGGGAGGCGGCCACGCCGCTGATCGTCCCGTCGGCCTTCCTCGCGCTGACCGTGCTGGCGTTCATCATGCTCGGCGACGCGATCCGTGACGCCTTCGACCCGAAGCTGCGGTGAACCTCTCATGACCCACTCCACCGTCCAACCCACGCCCGCCTCCGCCACGCCCGAGGGCGGCCACCTGCTGGAACTCCGGGACCTGCACGTCGAGTTCCGGACCAACGAGGGTGTGGCCCGGGTGATCAACGGCGTGTCCTACCACCTGGACGCCGGGGAGACCCTCGCCGTACTCGGCGAATCCGGCTCCGGCAAGTCGGTCACCGCCCAGGCGATCATGGGCATCCTGGACACTCCGCCCGCGGTCATCCGCTCCGGCCAGATCCTCTACCAGGGTCAGGACCTGCTCACCCGCTCCGAGGAACAGCGCCGGCAGGTCCGCGGCAAGGAGATCGCGATGATCTTCCAGGACGCGCTCTCCGCGCTGAACCCGGTGTTCCCGGTCGGCTGGCAGATCGGCGAGACGCTGCGCCAGCGCGACGGCATGTCACGAACTGACGCCCGCCAGCGTGCCATCGAGCTGATGGACCTGGTCAAGATCCCGGGTGCCGCAAAGCGGATCGGTGACTACCCGCACCAGTTCTCCGGAGGCATGCGGCAGCGCGTCATGATCGCCATGGCGCTGGCGCTGAACCCGAAGGTGCTGATCGCCGACGAGCCCACCACGGCGCTCGACGTCACCGTGCAGGCCCAGATCATGGACCTGCTGGCCGACCTGCGCCGGGACCTGAACATGGCGATGATCCTGATCACCCACGACCTGGGCGTGGTCGCCGGCGTCGCGGACCGGATCGCGGTCATGTACGCCGGCCGGATCGTCGAGCACGCCGACGTCCGCTCGCTCTACAAGGCGCCGGCCCACCCGTACACCAAGGGGTTGCTGGAGTCGATCCCGCGGATGGACGTCCGCGGCCAGGAGCTGTCGACGATCAAGGGGCTCCCGCCGAACCTGATGCGCATCCCCTCCGGTTGCCCGTTCCACCCCCGGTGCCCGTACGTGCAGCAGGTCTGCGTGGACGCGGTGCCGCACGACCTGGTTCTCGGCGACGGCCGGACCAGCGCTTGCCACTTCGCGCAGGAGGTCCGTGATGACAGCGCCCGCTAGCTCCACCAAGGTCCGGGGCGAGACCATCCTCTCCGTCGACAACCTGGTCAAGCACTTCCCGATCAGTCAGGGCGTGTTGTTCCAACGGCAGATCGGCGCGGTCAAGGCCGTCGACGGCGTGAGCTTCGAGCTGCGCCGCGGTGAGACGCTGGGCGTGGTCGGCGAGTCCGGCTGCGGGAAGTCCACCCTCGCCCGGCTGCTGATGCGGCTGGAGACGCCCACCTCCGGGAGCGCCACCCTCGAGGGCAAGGACCTCTTCAAGGCGTCCGGGGCCGAGCTGCGCCGGCTGCGCCGCAACATGCAGATGGTCATGCAGGACCCGTACACCTCGCTCAACCCGCGGATGACCGTCGGCGACATCATCGGTGAGCCCTTCGAGATCCACCGCGACGCCGCGCCGAAGGGCAGCCGGGATCGACGGGTCCAGGAACTGCTCGATGTGGTCGGGCTCAACCCGGAGCACATCAACCGGTACCCGCACCAGTTCTCCGGCGGTCAGCGCCAGCGCATCGGCATCGCCCGGGCGCTCGCGCTGCGGCCCGAGGTGATCGTCTGCGACGAGCCGGTGTCGGCGCTGGACGTCTCCATCCAGGCCCAGGTGATCAATCTGCTGGAGCAGCTCCAGGACGAGTTCGGGCTCTCGTACATCTTCATCGCCCACGACCTCTCCGTGGTGCGGCACATCGCCGACCGGGTCGCGGTCATGTACCTCGGCCGGATCGTCGAGACCGGCACCGAGGACGAGATCTACGAGCGGGCCACCCACCCGTACACCCAGGCGCTGCTCTCGGCGGTGCCGGTCCCAGACCCGGAGGCACGCGAGCAGCGCAACATGATCCGGCTGGTCGGCGACGTGCCCAGCCCGGCCGACCCGCCGAGCGGCTGCCACTTCCGGACCCGCTGCTGGAAGGCCCAGGACATCTGCGCCGTCGAGGATCCGCAAACCGTGCCCCGCGCCGCAGACCCACACCCGTCGGCCTGCCACTTCGCCGAACTCCGCCCAACCGCTGCCTAACCCCACCCGGGCCCCGGGCGCCCAGCGCCGTTGATCATGAAGTTATTGTCCCGACACGCCGATCAGCCGCGCAATAACTTCATGATCGCCGGGCCGGGGACCGGCCCGGCCGGTGGTTAGTGGAAGAAGTGGCGGGTGTTGGTCAGGTACATGGTGACGTTGGCTTCCTTGGCCGCGGCGATGACCTCTTCGTCGCGGATCGAGCCGCCGGGCTGCACGATGGCGCGGACGCCGGCGTCGATGAGGATCTTCGGGCCGTCGGCGAACGGGAAGAACGCGTCCGACGCGGCGACGGACCCCCGGGCCCGGTCGGCGCCCGCCCGGCTGACCGCCAGCTGAGCCGAGTCGACCCGGTTGACCTGCCCCATGCCGACCCCGACGGTGGCGCCGCCCCGGGCGAGCAGGATCGCGTTGCTCTTCACCGCGCGGACCGCCCGCCAGGCGAACGCGAGGTCGCGCAGCAGTTCCTCGTCCGCCGCCTCCCCGGTCGCCAGCCGCCAGCTCGCCGGGTCGTCGCCGGGGGCGTCCACCCGGTCGGCGACCTGGGTCAGCACGCCACCGGTCACCGGCCGCCACTCGACCCTCGCCGGGTTCCAGGCCGGCGCGCGCAGCAGCCGGATGTTCTTCTTGCCCTGCAACACCTCCACCGCGCCCTCGTCGAAGCCGGGGGCGACGACCACCTCGGTGAAGATGTCGGCCACCTGCCGGGCCAGCTCGACCGAGACCGACCGGTTGACCGCGATCACCCCGCCGTACGCCGACACCGGGTCGCAAGCGTGTGCCTTGCGGTGCGCCTCGGCCACGTCCGCGCCCACCGCGATGCCGCACGGGTTGGCGTGCTTGATGATCGCGACGGCCGGCTGGTCGGCGAAGTCGTTCGCAGCCCGCCAGGCGGCGTCCGCGTCGACGTAGTTGTTGTAGGACATCTCCTTGCCGTGCAGTTGCTCGGCCTGGGCCAGCCCCGCCGGAGCGTCCGGGTCGGTGTAGAGCGCGGCCGGCTGGTGCGGGTTCTCCCCGTAGCGCAGCACGGCGGACTTGCGCAGCGCCTGCCCGGCGAACGCCGGCCAGGAGTCGTCGGCCGGTGCCAGCTCCTGCGCGCACCACTGGGCCACCGCCACGTCGTACTCGGCGATGTCGGCGAACGCCCGGGCGGCCAGCGCGCGGCGCTCGGCGAGGGTGAACCCGCCCTCGCCGAGCGCGGCGTGCAGCGCCGGGTACCCGGACGGGTCGGTGAGCACGGCTACCGACGCGTGGTTCTTGGCGGCGGCTCGGACCATGGCCGGGCCGCCGATGTCGATCTGCTCCACGCACTCCTCGACGCCGGCGCCGGAGGCGACGGTCGCCTGGAACGGGTAGAGGTTGGAGACCAGCAGGTCGAACGCGGCCACTCCCAGCTCGTCGAGCTGCGCCACGTGGGTGTCCTTGCGCAGGTCGGCGAGGAGACCGGCGTGGACCTTCGGGTGCAGGGTCTTCACCCGGCCGTCGAGCACCTCGGGGAAGCCGGTCACCGTCTCCACCGGCGTCACCGGCACGCCGGCGGCGGCGATGGTGCCCGCCGTGCTGCCGGTGGACACGATCTCCACACCGGCCGCGTGCAGGGCCTGGGCCAGCTCGACCAGCCCGGTCTTGTCGTAGACGCTGACCAGCGCCCGCCTGATCGGGCGGCGCCCGTCCTGAGTGGAACTCACGGAACCGTGACCTTCCTTCCGGTGATGGTCCAGCCTTCGCGGACCAGACGGCCGACCTGCTCGACGAGCTGGCGCCGCTCGGCTTCCTTGATGCGCTCGGTGAGCGCCTCCACGTCGTCGGAGTCGAGCACCGGAACCGCGACCTGCGCCACGATCGGCCCGGTGTCCATGCCGGCGTCGACGAAGAAGAGCGTGGCCCCGGTGAGCTTCACGCCGTAGGCGAGAGCGTCGCGCGGGCCGTGGATGCCGGGGAACGCCGGCAGCAGGGTGTTGTGTGTGTTCAGGTAGCGGTCACCGAAGGTGGCGAGGAAGTGCGGGCCGACCAGTTTGAGGAACCCGGCGGAGATGACCAGGTCGGGTTGGTGCTTCGCGACGTGCGCGGTGAGCGCGGCGTCCCAGCCCTCCCGGGTGTCGTGGTCGCGGACCCGCTCGACGAACGTCGGCACGCCGGCGGCCGCGGCCCGGTCCAGGCCCGCGATGCCTTCGCGGTCCGCGCCGACCGCGACGACCTGCGCGCCGTACGCGGGGTCGGCGGCGGCGTCCAGCAGCGCCTGCAGGTTGCTTCCGGAGCCGGAGACGAGGACGACGATGCGGGCGGCGGACGCGGGCTCGGTCACCGGGCCACCCTATCGGGCAGGTCAGGGCGCCCATCGGCTGGGCGGCGCGCCGATCTTTGACAGTGCTGACGGGCATCGACCCGGTACGCTGCCGGTCGCTCGGGCTGGACGCTGTGCCGGCCCGCACCCCCGTCGCTGATCCGGCACGCCAGCCGTGTCGTTGGAATGAGGAGCACCCGTGCAGCCCGGTTACCACCCCCAGCAACAGCCGCCGCCGATCAACAACAACATGACGATGTCGATCGTCGCCATCTTCCTCTTCTGGCCGCTGGCCATCCCGGCGATCATCAACGCGTCGAAGGTCAACCCGCTGCTCCAGCAGGGTGACTTCGCCGGGGCCCAGGCGGCCGCGGCGGAGTCGCGGAAGTGGTCGAAGTGGGCCCTGATCGTGGGCATTGCGTGGTATGCCATCTTCTTGGTGTGCTGTGCTTTGGGCGGTCTGGGCGCGATCATGAGTAGCGACAACAGCAGCTACTGACGAAACCAGTCCAAGGAGCTTCTCGAATGCAGCCCGGTAACCCCGGTCAGGACCCGTACGGCCAGCAGCCCAATCAGGACCCGACCGCCCCCCAGCCGCCGCACGACCCGTACGCCCCGCCGCCGGCCGCCCCGTACGGCCAGCAGCCGCAGAACCCGTACGGCCAGCAGCCGGCCGCCCCGTACGGCCAGCAGCCCACCTCGGGGCAGCCGTACGGCCAGCAGCAGCCGTACCAGGACCCGTACGGCCAGCAGCAGCAGCAGCCGCCGTACGGCACGCCGACGTACCCGAATGCCGGCTACCCGCAGCAGCAGGGACAGAACAACACCCTCGGCCTGGTGTCGATGATTCTCGGCATCGCGTCGATCCCGCTGCTCTGCTGCTTCTACCTGGGCATCCCGCTCGGCATCGCGGGCGTGGTGACCGGGTACCTGGCCCGGCAGAAGGTCGCCCAGGGCCAGGCCAGCAACGCCGGGCAGGCCAAGGCCGGCCTGATCTGCGGCGCTGTCGCTGTCGGGCTGGGCATCCTGCTGATCATCCTGAGCGTCGTGGCGCAGGTCAATCTGCCGACCCAGCCCTGACCGGTTCGGTCGTGACGGGGCGCTCCGGATTCGTCCGGGGCGCCCCGCGGTCGCACCGGCGGCGCGCGGCTACTGAGCTGGGACGCGGGTGAGTGCGCGGGTGGCGGCGGCGCCGAGCAGCGCGCCAACCGCGATGACACCGGCCGTCACGAGCCCGACCTGCCAGGCCACCGGCCCGAGCTGCGCCAGCCGGCCGGCGCCGAGCGGACCGCCGGAGATCTCGGCGGCCACGCCGACCAGCACGCCGGCCACCGGCCCGGCCAACGCTGCTGGCGTCAGCAACTGGGCCCAGCGCCGCGGGGCCCGCTCCGGGCCGGCGACCCGGGCCACGCGGCGGGCGAGCAGCCAGCCGGCGACCATCCCGGCCAGCACCGGCACCGCGAGCAGCAGGGCGCCGAGGCCGTCCACCGGGCCGCGCGGCAGGCCGGCGAGCAGCGGTACGGCCGGCAGTGCGCCGACCGACACCTCGCTGGTGCGGACCGCGGTGTCGGTGCCGACCGCGAAGCCCGGCCCGAGCAGATAGCTCGTCGACCAGATCGCGGCGTTCGGCGCGTACGCCACGCTGACCAGCGTGATCCCGGCCTGCCCGGCCACGCCGGTCCGGTACGCCCCGATCATGTCGGCCGCGTCTCCACCGCCGGTGGCCACCGCCAGGCCAGCCGCGCCGGCACCCGCCCCGAGCAGCAGCAGCACGGCCACCAGCCCGGTGCGCACGCCGTCCCGTAGTGGCCGCGGCATCCGGGCGACGAGCAGCCGGGTGACGGCGGTGATCTGGGTCGCGCCGACCAGCGCGGCGAGCGTGCCGACGACCGCGAACGTGGCCGCCGCCCGTACCGGGGACACCGCCGGCCCGCCGGCGCCGACCAGCACCGCCGCCAGGGCGCCGAGCAGCGCGTACGCGATGCCGACCGCGCTCGCGGCGAGCAGTGCCCGGGGTGGTGAGCGGGTGTCGCGGGCGCCGATCGCACGGCTGACGTGCACGCCGGCCCGGGTGAGCCGCCAGAGCGCGAGCACGGTCAGCGCCAGCGGGGCGAGCGCGAACGGGCCGGACTCGGTGCGCAGCGGCACACCGTGCCCGAGGAGCCAGCCGGCCAACGCGGTGCGCAGGGTGCCGCTCAACGTCGCGGAATCCGGGCCGAGCCGGACCAGGCCGAGCACGATGGCGACCGGCAGGTACGAGGTGAGTGCGGCCCAGCCGGCGGCCACCCCTGCGGCGACGGGCAGTGGTGCGCGCCCGCGCGGCGACCCACCGGCGCGGGGCGCGGGCACCCGCCGGGCCGGCGCGGCACGGCCGACGGGCCGGTCGTCGGCGCTCACACCGCCGGCACGGCTGGGATGGTCAGGGGTGACGGGGGACATCGGCTCTACTCTGGCACGTCGCGGGTGCGGGAGCAGTCCGTTAACTCACCCCGAAGGGCGGCGAGTTGACCGAATCCGGCTTCGGGACGCCCGGCCCGGTCTAGCCTCGGCCCCGAGGGGTCGGCTGTCACCGCCGCCCGGGTCGGGTCCGCCGGTCGCGGTCCAGGTCGGCCCACCGCCCATGACCGCCGGGAGGACGCCGTGACGAGCGCATACCCCCCACCCCCACCCCCACCGGCGAGGGGACGGGACCGGACCACCCTCTGGGGCGTGCTGGGCATCGTGCTGGGCCTGATCTGCTGCGGCATCCTCGGCATCGTCTTCGGCTACCTGTCCATCCGCGACGCCCGGCGGTACAACCAGTCGCCGGTCCTCGGCTATCTCGCCATCGCGTTCGGCGTGATCAACATCATCGGAGGAGCGGTCCTGCGCTCCACCGGCAACTACCCGTTCTGGAACAACGACTGAGCGGACTGGTCAGCCGACGAGTCGACGCTCGTACCGCAGGCCGGGGCGGCCGTCGCCACGGATCTCGCCCGTCACGGTGAATCCGGTGCGTGCCAGCACCGCCTGGGACGCCGGGTTGTCGAGGGTGGTCACCGCGGTGAGCACGGCGAGCCGGTAGTCGGTGGCGGCCAGATGGCACACCTGCTCGACCGCGGCCCGCGCCACGCCCCGGCCGGCGGCCCGCTCGCATACGGAGCGCAACCACGCAGTGGTACGCGCAGGGGGCCGACCGGAACCGGTCGACCCCCTGCGGTGTTGCCTGGTCTGCTCAGCTGCCGGACATGATCTCGCGCATCAGGCGGGCGGTCTCGGTCGGCGTCTTGCCGACCTTGACTCCGACCGCCTCCAGCGCCGCCTGCTTCGCCTCGGCGGTGCCGGCCGAACCGGAGATGATCGCCCCGGCGTGGCCCATGGTCTTGCCCGGAGGCGCGGTGAAGCCGGCGATGTAGCCGACGACCGGCTTGGTGACGTTCGCCTTGATGAACTCGGCGGCCCGCTCCTCGGCGTCACCGCCGATCTCACCGATCATGACGATGGCGTCGGTCTCCGGGTCGGCCTCGAACGCCTTCAGGGCGTCGATGTGGGTGGTCCCGATGATCGGGTCGCCACCGATGCCGACACAGGTGGAGAAGCCGATGTCGCGCAGCTCGTACATCATCTGGTAGGTCAGCGTGCCGCTCTTGCTGACCAGACCGATCCGGCCGGAGCCGGTGATGTCGGCCGGGATGATGCCGGCGTTGGAGGCGCCCGGCGAGGCGATGCCCGGGCAGTTCGGCCCGATGATCCGGGTCTGCTCGCCCTGCGCAAGGTTGTACGCCCAGAACGCGGCGGTGTCGTGCACCGGCACGCCCTCGGTGATCACCACGGCCAGCGGGATCGCGGCGTCGATCGCCTCGACCACGGCGGCCTTGGTGAACTGCGGCGGGACGAAGATGACCGTGACGTCGGCCCCGGTCTCGGCCATGGCGTCCGCCACGGACGCGAAGACCGGCAGCTCGGTGCCGTCGAAGTCGACCTTCTGGCCCGCCTTGCGCGGGTTGACGCCACCGACGACGTTGGTGCCGGCGGCGAGCATCCGCCGGGTGTGCTTGGAACCCTCGGAACCGGTCATCCCCTGCACGATGACCTTGGAGTCCTTGGTCAGCCAGATAGCCATGATCAGACCCCCGCAGCTGCCAGCTCGGCGGCCCGCTCGGCCGCGCCGTCCATGGTGTCGACCCGCTGGATCAGCGGGTTGTTCGCGTCGTCGAGGATCGCCCGGCCGGCCTCGGCGTTGTTGCCGTCGAGCCGGACGACGAGCGGCTTGGTGACCTTCTCGCCACGCTGCTCGAGCAGGGCCAGCGCCTGCACGATGCCGTTGGCGACCGCGTCGCAGGCGGTGATCCCGCCGAAGACGTTGACGAAGACGCTCTTCACCGACGGGTCGGAGAGGACGATCTCCAGGCCGTTCGCCATCACCGCGGCGCTCGCGCCGCCGCCGATGTCGAGGAAGTTCGCCGGCTTGACGTTGCCGTGCCGCTCACCGGCGTACGCGACCACGTCGAGGGTCGACATGACCAGACCCGCGCCGTTGCCGATGATGCCGACCTCGCCGTCGAGCTTGACGTAGTTGAGGTCCTTCTCCTTGGCGGCCTGCTCCAGCGGGTCCACCGAGGCCTGGTCGACCAGGGCCTCGTGGTCCGGGTGCCGGAACGCGGCGTTCTCGTCGAGGGTGATCTTGGCGTCGAGCAGCAGCATCCGCCCGTCGCCGTTCTTCGCCAACGGGTTGACCTCGACGAGGGTGGCGTCCTCGGCGACGAACGCCTGCCACAGGCCGACGGCCACCTCGACCACCTGGTCGGCGACCTCGGCCGGGAAGCCGGCGGCGGAAACGATCTCCCGCGCCTTGGCCTCGTCGACACCGACGTTCGCGTCGATCGAGGCCTTGACCACGCGATCCGGGGTCTCGGCGGCGACCTGCTCGATGTCCATGCCGCCAGCGACGCTGGCGATGCAGAGGAAGGTGCGGTTCGCCCGGTCGAGCAGGTACGAGAAGTAGTACTCCTCGGCCACGTCCGCCGTCACCGTGATCATGACCTTGTGGACGGTGTGGCCCTTGATGTCCATGCCCAGGATGTCGGTGGCCCTGGCCACCGCCTCATCCGGGCCCTCGGCCAGCTTGACGCCGCCGGCCTTGCCTCGGCCGCCGACCTTCACCTGCGCCTTGACGACCACCCGACCGCCGAGGCGTTCGGCGATCGCGCGGGCCTCCTCCGGGGTAGTGGCGACGCCGCCGGCAAGCACGGGCAAGCCGTGCCGCTCGAACAGGTCCCGCCCCTGGTACTCGTACAGGTCCACGATTGCGCGTCCCGTCCCGTCTCCGCGGCGCGCCGTCGCGCCGCCACCAGCGTTCAGAAAACAGTTTGACGCCTGTCATCACTTGACACAGGCCATTGGCCGCAGCCTAACGAGGTGGGCACGACCGGCAACCGAGCGGGTGCGCGGTGTGCGGTAATGCACAACCAGGCGTCGGACACGGCCGGTTCCCGGCGCGGCGCGGGCGGCGTCAGCCGTCCGGGCGATGTTGCCGGGGGTGCGTAACCCGGCCGTCGGGGCGTCGTTGAGTCAGGTGTCGGAGCGCTGATCAGCGCGATGACGGGAGACGGCCGATGCCCTGTCGGTCGAGGGGTGGCGGCGGGGCATCGTGCATAGAGGGGCCGGACGTGTGAGGGGTGCGTCCGGCCCCTCCCCCGTGCCCGGCCCCGTCCGACGACCCGTTCCGGCGCGCCTCAGGCGACCGGCTGCGCGACGTTCTGCCGGACCCACTCGACGATCGACTGCGTGGTGGCGCCCGGCGTGAAGATCTTGGCGACGCCCAGCTTCTCCAGCTCGGGGATGTCGCCGTTGGGGATGATGCCGCCGCCGAACACGACGATGTCCCGCGCGTCCCGCTCACCGAGCAGTTCCAGCACCCGACGGAAGAGCGTCATGTGCGCGCCGGAGAGAACGGAGAGACCGACGGCGTCCGCGTCCTCCTGGATGGCGGTCTCCACGATCTGCTCGGGAGTCTGGTGCAGGCCGGTGTAGACGACCTCCATCCCAGCGTCCCTCAGGGCCCGCGCGACCACCTTGGCGCCCCGGTCGTGGCCGTCCAGGCCTGGCTTGGCGACGACGACCCGAATACGAGAGCTCATCAGCGCACACCTTTCACCGGCTCCACGGCCTTCACCTGAACGAACGGTAACCCGGCCGGCCGGGCCCGGGAAATCCGGGCCGGAAAACGCGCCCGGCGCTGCGGCACCGCCGGGGGCTCGGTCACGGGGAGTACGGGTGAGCGCGCGGGCGGATGCCGACGACCCTCGCCGTCAAGCCGGACGACTCCGCCGGACCGGTCACGGTCGGCGACGAACGGGCAGTAACGAGGGCACCGAATGACGTCACGAGGCATGACAATCACGGACGCAAACGGACAGATCGACACGCCAATTCGGCGCTTTGGCTTGTGACTCGCCTGGTGGTTGGCTAACGTGTCCACGGTTGTCATCGAGTCCAAGGACGGGTGACGACGCGGTCAGCGGACGTTCACCAGAGCTTCACGAACGTCCACCGGTCGCCTCGGAACCCCGACAACGGAGGGTGTGCGTGCGCCAGCGCCTGTCGTCTGAGCCCGATAGATATCGCGGTCGTCGCCGCGTACCCACCCCCCCGCGTAGCCGTTACGCCGCGGTCGTCACCACCGCCTTCGTCGGAGCCGGCATCGTCGCGCTCGGCGCCAGCGCCCTGCCGGACGCCAAGGACGTCAGCCCGTCGGTGCTCGACGAGCTGAAGCAGGCGTCGGTCACCAGCCAGGACGCCGTGGCCCGTGCGGACAACGCCGACCGCGCCTCCCGGGACAGCCGGAGCACGGACGAAGCCGAGCCCGAGCTCTGGTTGCTGCCGCTGCAGGGCTACGACTTCAACTCTCCCTACGGGGTGCGCTGGGGCAAGATGCACACCGGCGTGGATCTGGTGGTTGCCGAGGGCACGCCGTACGTGGCGATCCACGACGGGCTGGTCACCAAGGCCGGCTGGTTCGGCGGGTACGGCTACGCGGTGATCGTCCAGCACGCCGACGGCAGCGAGGCCATCTACGGCCACTCCTCCGCGCTGAGCGTCAAGGAGGGGCAGAACGTCAAGGCGGGCGACCAGCTCGGCCTGGTGGGCCAGACCGGTCACGCCTACGGCACCCACCTGCACCTTGAGATCCATGTCAAGGGCGAGCCGATCGACCCCGTGCCATTCCTGCAGGACCGCAGAGTGGACATCAAGCTGGGAGTCGAGGCAATCTAAAGCGAGGTAGCCGCGTCCTGACGCTGCGTACTGGCCGTTGACCGCCCGGATCCGTCAATCCGGGCGGTTTTTTGTCGCTTGCGCGGGGTGATTGTCTGCTGGATCACAGAACGAACTGTGGTCGACGACACTGCCCGACAAGATCAGTTTTCCGGATGGATCACACCTAAGCAGGTCATATCCGGGCAGGCGGTACCCGACCCGTCGGCCTACCTCCCGGTCCCCGTACCTGCCCCGGCTCGGCCCGACACCAGTATTTCGAGGTCAAGTGCCCCTCGACTGTGAAGGTCCGCCGTGCAGGAAGACAGCCCCGTCCAGAACGAGAACACCCCCGACACCGCCGCCGAGCAACCGCAGCGCGCCGGCCGGCGGAACCGCCTCATCGTGCTCGGCGCGGCCGCCCTGGTGGCCCTCGGCCTGGGCGGCGTCGCCGTCGCCACCACCGGCCCGGACCGCCCGGCGCCCACCGCCGTGTCCCTGGACGCGCAGTCCCGGGCCGAGGCCGCCAGCCGGGCGGACCGCTCCGCCCGCGAGTCGAGCACGCCAATCTCCCCCTCGGCCAGCCCGACGGCGAGCCCGACAGCGGCCAGCGCCATCCCCACGCCGACGAAGACGGCCACCGCGAAGCCGAAGCCCAAGCCGAAGAAGACCACGAAGCCGACGCCGGCCTGGGTCGACCCGATGCCGGGCGCCTCGGTCACCTCCTGCTACGGCCAGCGCTGGGGCACCCTGCACGCCGGCATCGACCTGGCGCTGCCCTCCGGTACGCCGATCCACGCCGCGGCCGCCGGCACGGTCGTCCAGGCCGGTGACGCCTCCGACGGGTACGGCAACTCCGTCTTCGTCGACCACGGCAACGGCTACCTGACCCACTACGCCCACCAGAGCCGCATCGCGGTCACCGTGGGCCAGAAGGTCAAGGCCGGCCAGGTGATCGGCTACGAGGGCGCCACCGGCGACGCCACCGGCCCGCACCTGCACTTCGAGGTGCACCAGGGCATGTGGAACCAGATCGACCCGGCTCCGTTCATGCGGGCGCGCGGCATCGACCTGGGCTGCTGAGCGCTGGTTCTCACTAGATCTTTCGGTTTCGGCCGACGTCCCCGGGCCGGCGCGAGGTGTCCGCCGGGCCGGGCCCTACCCCGAGTGGCCCGGCCCAGCGGCGTCCCGGTGCCGCCTGGCCAGGGCGGTCAGGGAGCGGGCCGCCGTCGCGCCGCGGTGTTCACGAGCGTGTTCAGCAGGTCGGGGTATGACATCCCGACGGCCTGCCAGATGCGCGATACTGCGACGCGGCGGTGAACCCCGGGAACGTGTTGACCTCATTGAGGACCGGCTCGCCGCCGTCGGCGGGCAGGAAGAAGTCGACACGCAGCAGGCCGCGGCACTCCAGCGCGGCCGAACGCCTGCAGCGCCCGGCAGTGCAGCAGCGGCTGCGGCGGGCCGACGTCGCGTTGGAACGGGTCGGCCTGGGCCACCGGCTGCACCACCGTCCGCACGAGCTCTCCGGCGGTGAGCGGCAGCGGGTGGCGATCGCCCGGGCGCTGATCGGCGATCCGCCGCTGCTGCTGGCCGACGAGCCCACCGGCAACCTCGACTCCGCCTCGGGCGAGACCGTGCTGGGCCTGCTGACGGAGCTGAACGCGGCCGGCACCACCGTCGTGGTCATCACCCACGACCGGGAGTTGGCGGCACGGCTGCCGCGGCGGGTCGAGGTCTCCGACGGGCTCATCGTGCGCGACGAGCGCGAACCCGGCGTGGTGCCGTTCGCCACACGGATCGGGGCGGCCGTATGAGCGCCCCGCCCCGCCCCGGGCGGCTGTCGCCGGGCGATGTGCTGCGGGTCGGCGCGGCCGGGCTGCGATCGCGCCGACTGCGGGTGTTCCTGTCCGCGCTCGGCATCGCGATCGGCATCGCCGCGATGATCGCCGTGGTCGGCATCTCCAGCTCCAGCCAGGCCGAACTGGACCGGCAGCTGGACGACCTGGGCACCAACCTGCTGACTGTCGAGCCGGGCAGATCGTCGGACGACACGCCGACGCACCTACCGGACGAGGCGATCCCCATGATCGCAAGAATCGCGTCGGTGGAGGCGGTGTCGGCGGTCGGACGGCTGCCCAACGTGTACGCGTACCGCAACGAGCACGTCAACCCCGCGCAGACCGGCAGCCTCGCCGTCTATGCGGGCCGCCTCGACCTGCCGGAAACGGTCGGACTCAGCCCGGTCAGCGGGCGCTGGCTGAGCCTGCCCACCGCCGACTTCCCCACCGCCGTGCTGGGCTGGACCGCGGCGCAGCGGCTCGGCATCGACGACGCCGCAGCACAGCCGCAGATCGTGCTCGGCAAGCAACGCTTCACCGTGGTGGGCGTGCTGCGGCCGGTGCCGCTGGCCGAGGAGCTGGACCGCGCCGTGTTCATCGGCTGGTCGGCCGCGGCGGCCTACCTCGGCTTCGACGGGCACGCGACGACCGTCTACACGCGTACGGCGGAGGACGCGGTGGTCGAGGTGCGCATGGCCCTTCCGCGCACCGTGAAACCGACGGCGCCCACCGAGGTCCTGGTCTCGCGGCCTTCCGACGCACTGGCCGCCAGGACGATCACCGAGAACACGTTCAGCGGCCTGCTGCTGGGCCTCGGCGCGGTGGCGCTCCTGGTCGGCGGCATCGGCGTCACGAACACGATGGTCATCTCGGTACTCGAACGCCGGTCGGAGATCGGCCTGCGCCGGGCGCTCGGGGCCACCCGCGGCCAGGTCCTGCTGCAGTTCCTGGTGGAGTCGCTGCTGCTGTCCGCGCTCGGCGGCCTCCGCGGCATCCTGATCGGCGTCGTGGTGACCGGCGGGTACGCGGCCACGCAGGACTGGCCGGCCGTGGTGCCGCTGTGGGCGACGGCGGGCGGGTTCGCCGCGACGCTGCTGATCGGCACGGTCGCGGGACTTTACCCCGCCGTGCGGGCCGCCCGGCTCACGCCGACGGAAGCGCTGGCGGGCGTCTGAGCCGACCGGCCGACGGCGTCCCGATCGGGGTCGCTAATCAAGCGTTCCCCGCAGCGGCTGCGATAACGCTGCCGCTAACCCCAAACGCCACGATCACAGTCAGGCAGTGCGTGGGCCATCAAGATCATCAAGAAACCGACAGATCGGTGAGAAGAACCTGCCGACAAGCCAGTGAGAAACCAATGCAGGTCTCCAGGCCAACGCACCGAGCACCGACAACTCTGCTGAGGACCTACAGCTGGGCGCCGACGTGGCCAGGTTCCGGTGGCTTGGTCGCGAGATGCGGTCGCACCAGATGGTCGCGGCTCCTGCAGCGGATCGATACACCGCTCCGCGTACCAGCACAGGAACAACCGCAGGTCCGAGGTGGTGTGCGCTTCGACTCGCCCCTGTATATGCCGTCCTGCTCGCAAGCGGGACTCCAGCGCCAAAGCAGCGATGAGCTGGAGCAGGGGGCGTACGGTCCTTCGTCATGTCCACTGATCTGCGCTGCGCCGTGCTGGACGACTACCAGGGGGTGGCGCTCGGGCTGGCGGACTGGTCCCGGGTCCGGGTCACCAGCTTCCGCGAGCACTCCACGAGCACCGACGAGCTCGTGGCGGCCATCCGCGACTGCGAGGTCGTGGTCGCCATGCGGGAGCGCACGCCGTTCCCCGCCGAGGTGTTCGACCGGCTCCCCCACCTGCGGCTGCTCGTCACCACCGGCATGAGCAACGCCGCCATCGACCTGGAGGCGGCGCGGGCGCACGGCGTCACGGTGTGCGGCACGGGCGGCGGCTGGACCTCGACGGTCGAGCTGACGTGGGCGTTGATCCTCGGCCTGGCCCGCCACCTGGTGTCCGAGGCGACCGCGCTGCGCACCAGCGGTCCCTGGCAGCACACCCTCGGCACCGACCTGCACGGACGCACCCTCGGGCTGCTCGGCCTGGGCAGGATCGGGTCGCAGGTCGCGGCCGTCGGGCGGGCGTTCGGCATGGACGTGCTGGCCTGGAGCCAGAACCTGACGCGCGAGCGGGCCGAGGAGGGCGGCGCGCGGCGGGCCCCCGACCTGGACGCCCTGCTCGCCGGCTCCGACGTCGTCTCCGTTCACCTGGTGCTCGGCGACCGGACGCGCGGGCTCGTCGGCGCGCGGGAACTCGCGCTCATGAAGCCCACCGCCTACCTGGTCAACACCTCGCGGGCGGCGATCGTCGACCAGTCCGCCCTGGCGTCCGCACTGCGCGAGGGGCGGATCGCGGGGGCCGGGCTGGATGTGTTCGACGAGGAGCCGCTGCCCGCCGGACATGAGTTCCGTACGCTGCCGAACGTGCTGGCCACGCCGCACCTCGGCTATGTCAGCGAGCTGAACTGCGCGACGTTCTTCCGCGACGCCGTGGACGACATCGGCGCCTTCCTCGACGGCAGCCCGATCCGCGTGCTGACCTGACTCACTCGACCCTGGTCCTGGCCCGGAAGCCAGCGGTCTTGACGCGGTCACCACCGCGGCAGCCGACCCGTCCGAGATTCAAGCAGCGGCCCCTTGATTCGGCGCGCTCACGCGGCTGGTGCACCTGCTCGATGGTGAGTGGGAGTCTGCAGCCGGTGCAGACTCCTCCTTGAAGACCCATCAGAGCGGTCAGCGGATGAGGGCGCGGGTGAGGAGGTGCTGCAGGACGTCCTGCTCTTAGGGGGCCCGAGAACCAGCGCAGAGCTCCAGGCTCACACGCCGATCACCGACATCTGTGGTGAGGACCTACTGCCGGCTGTAGGTTCTCGTACAACACCGGCGCTTTCCCGCGGAGGCGCACCGCGCCGACGTCACCGCCAAGCTCGCTGAGCTACAGGAAAACCTCAAGAGTGAGCTCGCAGTAGCCGATTGGACCGGTCACACCTCGACCGGGTACTGATCCACACGACATCACGGAAAGAGTGGCGTCCGCGCTGCCGGAGGCCACTCTTTCCGCAACATAGTGCGATCTTGGGCGGGCGGGCCAGATACGCCGGGCGACGTCTCGGCCCGGCCGGGTCAGAGCTTGTCGATCGGGGCGTGCCGCAGCACCAGCCACATGGTCTGGTCACCGAAGTCGATCTGCGCGCGGGCACCGGGGCCGTGCCCCTCGACGGCGACGACCCGCCCCAACCCGTACCGCTGGTGGTTGACCCGGTCGCCCGCCGACACCTTCGGCCCCTGGGGCAGCTCGCTGGCCGTGGTCAGTCGGCTGCCGTCCACCCCGAGGCGCTTGGCCAACTGCGCCGCCTTCGGCGTGCCCCCGCTGAAGGTGCCCCGCACGCCGGGCGCGCGGTCCGCACGACCACCGACGCCGCCGCCCCCACCGGCCCATGAGGTGTACGACCCCTCGGTGCGCTCCCAGTGCACCAGCTCCGGCGGCAGCTCCTCCAGGAACCGCGACGGAGGGTTGTAGGCCGGCTGCCCCCAGGCCGAGCGGGTCACCGCCCGGGAGAGGTAGAGCCGCTGTCGGGCCCGGGTGATGCCGACGTACGCCAGCCGGCGCTCCTCCTCCAGCTCGCGGGTGTCGCCCAGCGAACGCAGGTGCGGGAAGACGCCGTCCTCCAGCCCGGTCAGGAAGACCACCGGGAACTCCAACCCCTTGGCGGTGTGCAGCGTCATCAGGGTGACCACGCCCTGATGGTCGGGGTCGTCGGAGGGGATCTGGTCGGCGTCGGCGACCAGTGCGACCTGCTCCAGGAAGCCCGCCAGGGTGGCCCGCTCGCCCTCGGCGCCGGTCGCCTCGATCCGCTCGGTGAACTCCCGGGCGACGCTGACCAGCTCCTGGAGGTTGTCCACCCGGCCGGCGTCCTGCGGGTCCAGGCTCTCCTCCAGCTCGCTGAGGTAGCCCGAGCGGGTCAGCAGCGCCTCCAGGACCTCCTCCGGAGTGCCGGTCTCGGCCAGCTCCCGGGCACCATCGAGCAGCGCCACGAAGTCGGCGATGCCGTTGGCCGCCCGGCTGGAGATGCCCGGCGCCTCGCGGGCCCGGCGCAGCGCCGCGCCGAAGGAGATCCGGTCGCGGCTGGAGAGCGCCTCGACGCACGCCTCCGCTCGGTCGCCGATCCCCCGGCGCGGGGTGTTCAGCACCCGCCGCAGGCTCACCGTGTCGTCGTCGTTGACCACCGAACGCAGGTACGCGAGCGCGTCGCGGACCTCCTTGCGCTCGTAGAAGCGCACCCCGCCGACCACCTTGTAGGGCAGGCCGACCCGGATGAACACCTCCTCGAAGACCCGGGACTGGGCGTTGGTGCGGTAGAAGACGGCGACGTCGCCGGGGCGGGTCTCGTCGGCGTCGACCAGCCGGTCGATCTCCCGGGCCACCCAGTCCGCCTCGGCGTGCTCGGTGTCGGCCACGTAGCCGACGATTTGCTCGCCGGCGCCAGCCTCGCTCCACAGCCGCTTCGGCTTGCGGGAGGTGTTCCGGTCGATCACCGCGTTGGCCGCGTTCAGGATGGTCTGGGTGGAGCGGTAGTTCTGCTCCAGCAGGATCGTCCGCGCGTCGGTGAAGTCCCGCTCGAACTCCAGGATGTTGCGGATCGTCGCGCCCCGGAACGCGTAGATCGACTGGTCGGCGTCACCGACCACGCACAGCTCGGCCGGCTCCAGCCCCTCGGTGCCGGAGACCAGCTCCTTGATCAGCGTGTACTGCGCGTGGTTGGTGTCCTGGTATTCGTCGACCAGGACGTGCCGGAACCGGCGACGGTAGCTCTCGGCCACGTGTGGATGAGACTGGAGCAGGTGCACCGTGGTCATGATCAGGTCGTCGAAGTCGAGCGCGTGCGCCTCGCGCAGCCGCCGCTGGTAGAGCGTGTACGCCTCGGCGAGCGCCCGCTCGTTGGGCCCCTTGGCCCGCTGCGCGAACTGCTCCGGGTCGACCAACTCGTTCTTCAGGTTGGAGACCTGGGCGGCCAGCCCGCGCGCCGGATAGCGCTTCGGGTCGAGGTCCAGCTCGCGGGTGACCAGCTGCATCAGCCGGCGTGAGTCGTCCGCGTCGTAGATCGAGAACGTGGACTTGAGCCCGGCGTGCTCGTGCTCGGCCCGCAGGATCCGGACACACGCGGAGTGGAACGTCGACACCCACATCAGCCGGGCCCGCGGGCCGACCAGCGCGGCCACCCGCTCCTTCATCTCGCCGGCGGCCTTGTTGGTGAAGGTGATGGCGATGATCTCGCCGGGGTGCACGTCCCGCGCGGCGAGCAGGTAGGCGATCCGGTGGGTGAGCACCCGGGTCTTGCCCGACCCGGCACCGGCGACGATCAACAGCGGAGAGCCGGCGTGGGTGACCGCGTCGCGCTGCGGCCCGTTCAGCCCGGCGAGCAACTGCTGCGGATCGAGGCGGACGGCGGCCGGCCGGGACCGGTCCGGACGGGCCGGCGCGGACTCCGGCGCAGGCGGGGACGCGGGAATGTCGAAGAGAGGATGCATCGCGCGACAAGTCTATGCCGCCGGCCAGACACTTCCCGACCGCGCGGTGTCGTCGCCGGCGCGCCCGCCCCCCGACGGAGAACGATGACGGTGGAAGCAACCTGGTGGTCACACCAGGGCCCGACCGCAGAACGTGCCGGAGCCGAGGAGGTGCCTGTTGACGCCGACTCCTTGCGCACAGGCGGGTGCATGGGCATACTCGACGGCGTGTTCGCTCAGCGCTACTACTTTTACTACGGCACCGGGAGTCCGGCAGCCGTAGGTCGCGCCTGATCGATCAGACCTGCGAAAGCCCCGGGCTCCTGGAGCCCGGGGCCTTTTCGTCCCGGGATCCGGGCACCGGGCACGACAGTGCGAGAGGTACCCGATGATGACAGACGTGGCGGAGCAGAGCGGCGGGCCGGTCCGACCAGGGGCTGCGCAGCCCCCGGTCAACGGGAGCGAGCCCCCGGTGGGAATGGCGCCACCGGCCGAGGACGGCGGGCCGACCGAGGCACGGACCGGCACCGCGGAGCCGGCCGCCGCCGCACGGATCGTGCAGATCAGGGAACGCATCGACGAGATCGACAACGCGTTGATCTCGCTCTGGCACGAGCGGGCCACGCTGTCTCAGGAGGTCGGGGCGACCCGGATGGCCTCCGGCGGGACGCGCCTGGTGCTCTCCCGGGAACGGGAGATCCTGGAGCGTTTCCGGGTCGCGCTCGGCGCCGACGGCACCCAACTGGCACTGCTGCTGCTCCGAGCGGGGCGCGGCCCACTGTGAGCCGCACGGGCCGGCCCCGGCTCGGGTGGCCGCCGCTCAACGGCCCACGCTGCGACCGGGCCGACGCCACCGTCCGGCTCCGAAGCAGGCAGCCGGGCGCCCGGGACAAACGACACCGCCTGCCGTCGTCGTGGTGACGTCGGCAGGCGGTTCCGGGTGACTCAGGCGGCCTCGTGGCTCGCGACGATCTCGCGCTTCTCCGCGAAGTGGCAGGCGCTCGGGTGATCCGAGCTCCGCCGGATCTCCAGCAGCGGGACCTGCTCGGCGCAGACGTCCTGCGCCTTCCAGCAGCGGGTCCGGAACCGGCAGCCCGAGGGCGGGCTGATCGGCGACGGCACGTCACCGGTGAGCCGGATGATCGTCTTGTTGTTCCGCTGGGTCGGGTCCGGCACCGGCACCGCCGAGAGCAGCGCCTGGGTGTACGGGTGGGTCGGCCGCTCGTAGATCTCGTCCTCGGTGCCGATCTCAACGATCTTGCCGAGGTACATCACCGCGACGCGGTCCGAGAGGTGGCGGACCACCGACAGGTCGTGGGCGATGAAGACGTACGAGAGCCCGAACTCGCCCTGCAACTGCTCCAGCAGGTTCATCACCTGGGCCTGGATGGACACGTCCAGCGCCGACACCGGCTCGTCGCAGACGATCACCTCGGGCCGCAGCGCGAGCGCCCGGGCGATGCCGATGCGCTGGCGCTGACCGCCGGAGAACTGGTGCGGGTACCGGTTGATGTGCTCCGGGTTGAGCCCGACCAGGTCGAGCAGTTCCCTGACCTTCGCCCGACGGCTGCCCTTCGGCGCCACCTCCGGGTGGATCTCGAACGGCTCACCGAGCAGGTCACCGACGGTCATCCGGGGGTTGAGCGAGGTGTACGGGTCCTGCATCACCAGCTGGATCTGCCGACGGAGGCGCCGCAGCGCACCGCCGGAGAGCTTGGAGATGTCCTGGCCCTTGTAGACCACGCTGCCGGCGGTCGGCCGCTCCAGGTTCATCAGAACCCGGGCGAGGGTCGACTTGCCGCAGCCGGACTCACCGACCACACCCAGCGTCTCACCGGCACGGAGGCCGAACGAGACCCCGTCGACCGCCTTGACCTGACCGACGGTCTTCTTGAACACCACGCCCTGGGTGACGGGGTAGTGCTTGACCAGGTCACGGACCTCGATGATGTTCTCAGACACGGTTCACCAGCTCCTCGGCGAAGTGGCAGGCGCTGGCCCGTGCGGTGCCCACCTGCAGCAGCGGCGGGAGCTTCTCCCGGCACACCGGCTGAGCCATGGGACAGCGCGGGTTGAACGGGCAGCCCGGCGGGATGTTCATCAGGTTCGGCGGGAGGCCCTTGATCGTCCGGAGCTGCTGCCCCTTCTCGTCCATACGCGGAATCGAGTCGATCAGACCCAACGTGTACGGGTGCGCCGGCTTGGCGTACAGGTCGTACACGTCGGCTTCCTCGACGATCCGGCCCGCGTACATGACCGCGATCCGGTCCGCGACGTCGGCGACCACGCCGAGGTCGTGGGTGATCAGGATCATGCCCATCTGCCGCTCACGCTGAAGCTCGGCGAGCAGGTCCATGATCTGGGCCTGCACGGTCACGTCGAGCGCGGTGGTCGGCTCGTCCGCGATCAGCACCTCAGGGTCGAGCGCCAGCGACATCGCGATCATGGCGCGCTGCCGCATACCGCCGGAGAACTGGTGCGGATAGTTGCTGAACCGGTCCTTGGCGTTCGGGATCTTGACCTGGTCAAGCATCTCGATGGCGCGCTTCTTGGACTCCGCGCGACCCATGCCCCGCCGGACCCGGAACTGCTCGGCGATCTGGAACCCGACGGTGAAGACCGGGTTCAGCGCGGAGAGCGCGTCCTGGAAGATCATCGCGATGCCCTCACCGCGGATGCGGCGGCGCTCCTCGTTGGACATGCGGAGCATGTCCTTGCCGTGGAAGCGGACCTGCCCACCGGTGACGAAGCCGGGCGGGGTGTCGAGGATGCCCATGATGGTCTGCGCCGTGACGCTCTTACCGGAGCCGGACTCGCCGAGCACGGCGAGGGTCTCCCCCGCGTCGACGTGGTACGTGACCCCGTTGATGACCTTGGCGACGCCGTCCCGGGTACGGAACTCCACCCGCAGGTCTTCGACCTCGAGCAGCCGGCCGGAGGGACGTCCGGAGCCGCCGGTTCCCGGCGCGGACTGCTCAGACACGAGAATGTCGGACAACTGGATCTCCCCTAGCGGAGTTTCGGATCGAGGGCCTCGCGGACCGCCTCACCGAGCATCACGAAGCT
Organism: Micromonospora sp. NPDC005161; assembly: GCF_053599855.1. NCBI lineage: Bacteria > Bacillati > Actinomycetota > Actinomycetes > Micromonosporales > Micromonosporaceae > Micromonospora > Micromonospora sp. NPDC005161. Next base: position 97,390 of record NZ_JBSFYQ010000021.1, on the reverse strand, counting down.
CAGCACGGCGGTGACGAGGAACGCGGCGGGGAAGAACACCAGCCCCGGCGCGACCCGGATGAACTGCTGCCCGTCGCTGATCATGATGCCCCAGGACACCACCGGCGACTTCAGGCCGACGCCCAGGAACGACAGGGTGGCCTCGGCGCCGATGAACGAGCCGACCATGATCGTGCCGTAGACCAGCAGCGGGGCCAGGCAGTTCGGCAGCAGGTGCTTGAGGATGATCCGGCCGGTGCCGGCACCCAACGCGCGTGCCGCGACGATGTAGTCGGCCTCCTTGGTGGCCAGCACCGAGGAACGCATCAGCCGCATCACGACCGGCCAGCTCAGCACCATCAGGGAGGCGATCACCAGGCCCATGATCTGGGCCTTGCTGTTGCCGGAGTTCGAGCCGTTGAACGTGGTCAGGATGACGATCGCGCCGAGCACGAAGGGCAGGCCGAAGAAGACATCGGCGATCCGGCTGAGCAGAGCGTCCACCCAGCCACCGCGGTAGCCGGCGATGATGCCCATGGCACCACCGACCAGCAGGGTGCCGAGCACGGAGAGCACGGCGACCACGATGGAGGCACGCGCGCCGTAGATGACCCGGGCGTAGACGTCCCGACCCTGCACGTCGTAACCGAACCAGCCATCAGCGGACGGCTTGTTGAGGCTCCGGGACAGCGTGCCGTTGACCGCGTCGCCCGGGGCGAACAGCGCCGGGAAGGCCGCCATCAGCAGGAAGATCACGATCAGCGTGGCCGAGATCCAGAACAGCGGCTTGCGCCGCAGGTCCCGCCAGGCGTCACCGAGCAGGCCGCGCGGCTTCTCGTTGCTCTGCGGCAGGCCAGCGGTGGTGGGGGCGCCGGCGTCGGTCGGCTGCGCGGGAGGGGTGCTGACGATCGATGCGGTACTCGGGTCACTCATAGCGGATCCTCGGGTCCAGGGCGGCGTAGAGCAGGTCAACCAGCAGGTTCATCACGAGATAGACCAGCACGAGGACGACCACGATCCCTACCACGGTAGCGCTTTCCTTGGTGACGATCGCGCGGAAGACCTGGCGGCCGATTCCGTTGATACCGAAGATGCCCTCGGTGACGATCGCGCCGCCCATCAGGGCACCGAGGTCGGTGCCGAGCAGGGTGACCACCGGGATGAGCGAGTTGCGCAGCAGGTGCACGCCCACCACCCGGCGCATCGGGAGGCCCTTGGCGATGGCGGTACGCACGTAGTCGGCGCGGCGGTTCTCCGCGATGCTCGTTCGTGCCACCCGGGCGATGTACGCCACTGACGCGCTACCGAGCACGAAGCCCGGCACGATCAGCTCGGAGAGCCGCATCTCGGAGGAGACGGTCGGCTTGATGATGCCCCACTGCACGCCGAGCAGCCACTGAAGGACGAAGCCGACGACGAAGACCGGCAGCGCGATCAGGAACAGCGTGGAGACCAGGACCAGGTTGTCCAGGAACCCGTTGCGCCGCAGACCGGTCAGCACGCCGGCGCCGAGGCCGATCACGGCCTCGATGCTGAGCGCCACCAGGGCCAGCTTCAGCGTGTTCGGGTACGACGTCAGGATGATGTCACTGATCTCGCGCTGCGAGAACGTCTGACCGAAGTCGCCCTGGAGCAGGTTCTTCATGTAGTTCGCGTACTGCACGAAGACGTTCTGGTCCAGGTGGTACTTCTCGGTCATGAAGGCGATGTACTGGTCCGGGCAGCGGCGGTCACCGCACTTGCCGGCGAACGGATCGCCCGGAACGGCCCAGACGAGGGCGTAGATCATGAACGTCGTACCGATGAAGACCGGCACGAGTTGGAGCAGCCGTCTCAACAGATAACGGCCCATGGGGTGGTCCTCCAGACAGGGGGCGCGTCGGACGGCCGACACGGTGGTGACAACGTGGCGAGTGGATGTTGTAACACTCACTCGCGGAACGGCCCCGGGTCGGGCTCACCGGATGTGGCGAGCCCGACCCGGGGTCAGACCGTTCGGATCAGAGCTCGACCGAGGTGATGTCGAGTTCGCCGACGTTGTTCAGCTCGAGCTTCTTGACCTTCTCCGAGTGGCCGGACTGCTGGCCGTAGAAGTAGACCGGGATGCTCGGCACGTCCTGGTCGACCAGCTCGACGGCCTTGGAGAACTGCTCGTGCGAGGCCTCCAGGCTCGGTGCGGCACCGGCGGCCTTGGCCAGGGTGTCGACCTGCGGGTTGCTGTAGAGGCCGTCGTTCGAGGAGCCACCAGTCACGTAGAGCGGGTTGATCCAGTTCTCCACGTCCGGGTAGTCCTGCTGCCAGGCGGCGCGGTACGGGCCGGTCATCTTGTGCGCGTTGACCTGCTGGCGGAAGACCGCGAACGTCGGCATGCCCTCTGCGCGAGCCTCGATGCCGAGGTTGGTCTTGACCTGCTGCGCAACAGCGTCCATCCAGTCCTTGTGGCTGGAGTCCGTGTTGTAGTAGAAGACCATCTCGCCCGTGAAGCCACCGGCCTCGGCCAGGAGCCGCTTGGCCTCGGCGGCGTCGAACTTGCAGGCGGTGCAGTTACCCGGCTTGGCACCCGGGGTCAGCGGGTTCGCCCAGCTGTCGGCCGGCTTGCGGGTACCGAAGAAGATCTTGTCCGTGACCTCCTGGCGGTTGATCGACAGCGACACGGCACGACGCAGCTTCGGGTTCTGGAAGCGCTTGTCGTAGATCGGGAACGCGATCAGGCCGGTCGTCGGCGTGGTGGTCGACAGGCCCCGCTCGCCGAGGTCGGTCTTCCACTTGTCACCGGCGAGCGCCGAGGTGGGGATCGACTCCAGGAAGTCCAGGTTGTTGGCCAGCAGGTCGTTGTAGGCCGCCGTCTCGTCCTGGTACAGCTTGACGTCGACGTCCTTGACCTTCATGGTGTCGCGCAGGTTGTAGTCGTCGAAGCGCGTCAGCTTGATGAGGACGTTGTCGTCCCACGACACGAACTTCACCGGGCCGTTGCCGATCGGCTTCTTGCCGAACTCCTCGGGCTTCTGGGTGAAGAACACGTCCGGCAGCGGCATGAAGGCGCTGTAGCCGAGCTTGGTCGGGAAGACCGCGGTCGGGGCCGCCAGGGTGACCTCGAAGGTCTGGTCGTCGACGACCTTCAGGCCGGACAGCTTCTCGGCCGTCGGCGCCGGAGCCTTCTTCGGGCCCTCGCCGTCCGGGTCCGACGTGTAGGTCTTGTCGAAGCCCGCGATGTCCGAGAAGAAGGAGCCGTTCTGCGCACCGTTCGGCGAGTAGGCGGCCCAGTTCCAGGCGTCGACGAAGTTCTTCGCCTTCACCTCGGTACCGTCGTGGAACTTGGTACCCTTCTTGATCTTGATCGTGAAGACCTTGGAGTCCGTGGTGTTGATGGACTCCGCCAGCGCGTTGCGCGGGGCCCCACCGTCGTTCGGGTACTCGACCAGGCCGGTCCACATCCAGTCGATGATCTTGCCACCGCCGGTCTCCGTCGTGTTCGACGGGACCAGCGGGTTCTCCGGCTGGACGCCGTGGATAACGATCGAGCCGTCCTTGCTGGCGGCGGCGTCGCCGTCACCGTCACCGCTCGAGCAACCGCTCGCGACAAGCGCGGCAGCCGCGCTGAGCGCGATCGCGCTCGTCGCCCGCTTCGAGACTCTCATTCCGAGGGGCCTCCTCTTTCTAAACCTGGTTCCGTCGTGGGTTTCACGCACGTCTGGGGGTGACACCGCCCGACCACCCCGGGGCGCGGGTCGCCGGGTTCACAGGGAAGCTGGAGACACCCCTGATGTTCCGATCCGCCGGGCTCCCCCACCGACGAGGTACGACCCGACGCAGGCGACACAGCCACGAACCGGCCGCGAAATAGCGGAGGTCGTGGTCGTGGGCCGTACGGAGTGCCGCACACCGAGGGTGAGGTGCTGCCACTGTGACACTCACTTGCCGCTTCCGTGAAGGTGCCGTTATCAAGCCGTTAGTTGCCCGCCACGTTGCCGATACCTGAAAAATGATCAGAAACCGGTTGGGTCGGGCAGCTCTGAGCAGGAAATACGTGGCCCAGCCGGACACCGCCGCCGCGCGCGGGGTCGGGATCTATGAGCTTTCCCGCGTCCGCTCCGGTGCTGTCCGACGGCCGGCCCGCGCCGGCCGTCTTTGCCCATCCGGACGATGCCGCCTTCGGCTGCACAGGCAAGATTGCCGGCTGGGTGGACGAGGGCGCCGACGTCGCTTTTCTGATCATCACCCGGGCGACGCCGGCGGATTCGACGACACAGACCGGGCCGAGATGCACCGGCTGCGCGTGGCGGAACCCGGGTCACACGAGGCGGCGGTCCGCCGCCCATCGCGAGAGTTCGTAGCGGTTGGACATCTGGAGCTTGCGCAGCACGTTCGACACGTGCGTCTCCACCGTCTTGATGGAGATGAACAGCTCCTTCGCGATCTCCTTGTACGCGTACCCCCGAGCGAGCAGCCGGAGCACCTCCCGCTCCCGGTTGGTGAGCTGGTCCAACTCCGGGTCGGCCACCGGGGCGTCCGGCCGGGCCGCGAAGGCGTCCAGGACGAACCCGGCCAGCCGAGGGCTGAACACCGCGTCACCGTCAGCGACCCGACGGATCGCCGCGGCCAGCTCGTCCGGCGAGATGGTCTTGGTGACGTAACCACGGGCGCCGGCCCGGATCAGCCCGATCACGTCCTCCGCCGCGTCGGAGACGCTCAGCGCCAGGAACTTGACCTGCGGATGGCTGCGCCGCATCGCCTCCAGCACCGCGCGCCCGCCGCCGTCGGGCATGTGCACGTCGAGCAGCACCACGTCCGGTCCGGTCGCGGCGATCCGGGTGACCGCCTCGGCCACCGTGCTCGCCTCGCCCACCACCTCGACGTGGGCGCCCAGCTCCGCGCGCACCCCGGCCCGGAACATCGCATGGTCGTCCACCAGGAACACCCGCAGCCGCTCGGGGCGGGCGTCCGCCGGGTCGAGGTGCTCCATCGACTGCTCGGCCATGGTCATCTGTTCCTCTCCGCTGCGGACGAGTCCCGGGAGATCGGCAGGATCAACCGGACCTCTGTCCCCTCCCCCGGGCCGGACCGGATTTCGGCCCGTCCGCCGTGCCGCTTCATCCGCCCGATGATCGAGCCGCGTACGCCGTGCCGGTGGTCCTCCACGGTATCCGGGTCGAAGCCCGCTCCCCGGTCCCGGACGAAGACGCTGACCTGATCGGGCTCCACCTCGGCGTACAGGGACACGGTCTGCACCCCCGCGTGTCGGGCCGCGTTCACCAGCGCCTCCCGCGCGGCGGCGACCAGCGCGCCGACCCGCTCGTCGTTCTCCCGGTCGCCGACCACCACCGCCTCCACCGTGATCGCGAAGGTGTCCTCGACCTCGGCCGCGGCCTGCTCGAGCGCGGCCGCGAGCCGCTCGTTCGGCGACGCGGTGGGCTTGTAGAGCCAGTTGCGCAGCGAACGTTCCTGCCCCCGGGCCAGCCGCTGCACCGTCTTGACGTCACCGGCGTTGCGCTGGATCAGGGCCAACGTGTGCAGCACCTGGTCGTGCACCATCGCGGCCAGCTCGGCCCGCTCCTGCTCGCGGATGCGCCCCTCGCGCTCCGAGCGGAGCTGGCTGTACGTCCGCCAGAGCACCGGCGCGGCGACCACACCGACCCCGGCCAGCCCGACCAGCGCGAAGATCACGCCGTTGATCACCGCGTCGAAGTTCTGCGCCGGCGAGTAGACCGCCGCGACGCCGATGATGCCGACCGCAACCAGCACCCCGCCGCCGATGAACCGGAGCACGAAGGCCCGCCGGTCGCTCTCCTCGACCACCGCGCCGAGCCAGGGCACCGGCATCGTGTCGCCCCACCGCCGCCGCCGCTCGGGCGCGGACTGGTGCCAGATGACGCCGGCGCCGACCGCGATGATGGCCACCAGCCAGCCGGCGGTGCCCGCCGCGCCGACCGAGTCGAAGACCATCACCTGGATCAGCAGAACCCCGAGCCCGATCCCCACGAACGGCAGGAGCTGGGCCACGTCGCGCCGGCGCGGCACCGCGGTGTCACCGGGCCGTAGCGGCACCACCGCCCAGAAGGCCGCGTAGAGCAGCAGGCCGAGCCCGCTCAGGCCGAGCAGCACCATGAACGCGACCCGCACCCGCAGCACCGAAATGCCGAGGTGGTCGGCGATGCCGGCGGCGACGCCGGCGGCCATTCGGTGCTCGGGGGCGCGGTAGAGGCGCGGGGGCGGTGTCACGATGCTGATCGGAGGCTCCCTGGTCACGGTGGCGGGTCGGGCGAGGTCAGTGGATCCGATCGTCACACGCTGCGGCGTACCGCGACCACGGGGACGCCCCCGACATTCCGGCCGCCCGGATCTCAGGGTGGGGTCAGGGTCGGGTCCTGAGGTCGCTCGGGCCCACCTGGCAGCAGGATCGAGGCATGACCGAGGAAGCTGCCCCGCCGCCCCGACCCGGGTCGGCACAGCCGGGCGGTTCATCACCGCCCTCACCAGCCGCGACACCCGCCGGCTGGGCCGAGCCCACCCAGTTCGGCCCGCCCACCGGCGCCACCACCGGCTTCGACGCGGGTCCGGCCGCCGACCCCACACCGGGCGCTCCGGACAGCGGCTACGGGCCCGGCGGCGCGGGCTACGGGCCCGGCGCCGGCTACGGCGCCGGGTACGCGGCCGGCACCGGCTACGGGGCGGGCGGGGCCGGGGGTACGCCACCCGGGCCGGGTGGTCCCGGGCCGTCGGCGCCGCCGCTGGGCGGGGCCGGCTTCACCTCGCGGTACGGGCTGGTCCGGCCGCGTGAGGGGCGCTACCTGGCCGGGGTCTGCGCGGCCATCGGACGAGCCACCAACACCGATCCGGTGCTCTGGCGGGTGCTGCTCGCGGTGCTCGGGTTCTTCGGCGGCATCGGCATCCTGGTGTACGTCGCCGCCTGGCTGATCATCCCCAACGAGGGCGACACCGCGTCCCCCGTGGAGTCCATGCTCGGACGCGGCCGGTCCAGCATGTCGCCGGTGACCGTGATCATCCTGGGCATCCTGGTCGCGGCCAGCTTCGGCTACATCGTCACCGACGCCTTCCGCGCGGTGCTGCTCGGGGCGGCCATCCTGATCGGCGGTGCGCTACTGCTCAACCGGGACAGCCGAGGGCCACAGCCCGGTGTCCCCGGTGGGGCGGCGCCCTCCGGGCCGATGGGTACGCCGCCCGGGCCCGTCCCGCCGGTCGCCTGGCCGGCGCCGGCCTCCGGCGCCGTGCCGCCCACCGGCCCGCTGGCGACCGCACCGCTGGCCAGCGGCGATCCGGCGTACGCCGGCGCGGCTCCGGGCGGGACGCCGACCCCGCACGCCCCGGTGTACGACGCGCCGGCCGCTTCCGCCCCGCAGCCGGTCACCAGCGCGCAGCCGGTGTCCGGAGTGGGTCCGGTGTCCGGGGGCCCGGCCGCCACGACGGCGCCGCAGGCCGCCTGGCCGGCACCACCGTCCACCACGCAGCGCTGGCCGAGCACCGGCACGCCCAGCGGGGGTTGGCCGTCGGCGCCGGTGACCGGTGCGCCCGCTGCCGGCTACCCGGTCACGCCACCGGCACCGGCCGGATACCGCCCTCCGTTCGCGCCGCACGGGCCGTACGCCGCGCCGGCCGCGTACCCCCCGCGCAAGCCACCGAAGCCGCCGAAGCCGCCGAAGCGACCCCGGGAGCGGTCGCCACTCGGCGCGGTGACGTTCTCGCTGATCTTTCTGGCACTCGGCGTCGTCGCCCTGCTCGACCTGCTGGACGTCTTCGACGTCGGCGCCTCGGCGTACTTCGCCGCCGCGTTGGCCACGATCGCGCTGGGGCTGCTGGTCGGCACCTGGTTCGGCCGGGCCCGCTGGCTGATCGCGCTCGGCCTGGTGACCGCCGCCGCATTGGGAACTGCCACGGTGGCCGAGTCGTACGACCGGATCCGCGGCGTCGACGGCGCGGTCACCTGGGCGCCCACCGACTACCGCGACCTCGCCGACCGGTACGAGAACAGCTTCGGTGACGCCGTGCTCGACCTGCGCGGGATCGACTTCGCGAAGCGGGACAGCCAGGTGACCGTGGCGATCAACTTCGGCCAGGCGACCGTGGTCGTGCCCCCGAACGTGGACGTCACCACGGTGGCGGACGTCAACGCGGGCGACGCCACCATCTTCGGCAACCGGTCCGGCGGGCTGGACGGGCGCCTGCGCGAGTCCACCGACCTGGGCGCGGACGGACCCGGGGGCGGGACACTGCGCCTGTACATCCACGTCAATGCCGGCAACCTGGAGGTGACCCGGTGAAGGCTCACCGTACGGACCTGGTGTCGTTCGCCTTCGGGTTGGTGTTCCTGGGGCTGTCCGCCTGGTGGCTGCTCGCCCAACTGCTCGGGCTCGCACTGCCGCCGGTCGGCTGGTTCCTGGCCGGCGCACTGATCCTGATCGGAGTCTTCGGGCTGGTCGGCGCGCTGCGCTCCGGCCGGCCGGCCCAACCGGGACCGACCGCTCAGGACGCCGTCCCCGCCGAGTCCGCCGTGCCGGTCTCCGGTGCGTCCGCGCCGATCTCCGGCGCGGGCCTGCCGTCCTGGGACGCCGAACGCTCCACCTGGGACGCTCCCACACCGGGACCGGTGGCGGAGACGACCACCGAGATGCGGGCACCGGAGACGCCGACGGCCGAGATGCGGGCACCGGAGACGCCGACCGCCGAGGTGATCCACCCAGCCTGGCTGGCCCACCCGCCGTCGGAGCCGGAGACCACCCCGGTCTCCGATCAGCGCGCCGACGGGGGCGACGAGCCGACCACCGGCCTCCTCGCCGGCCCGGCCGGGGCGGAGGCCGACGAGCCGACCCGGGTCGACCACCCGGCGGACGAGCGGGACGACCAGCGGCGCGAGCCCTGACCCGGCGCCTGCCCGCGCCGGCCTTCTCCACCGCTCCGGCGGTGCGGCCGGCGCGGGCAGGCGCATATGCTGAGCGGTGGAGATCTCGCCTCCGCCGGCCGGCCCGTCCCGCCATGGCGGGCCCCGCCGCGATTCCCGTCTCTACCCCGTCAGGAGCCCGTCCGACATGACCCAGTCCCCCGCCGTGCGTACCACCGGTCGGTCCGGTCCGGTCCGCATCGGCGAGCGAGCCGCCCGTACGCTCGTCACCGAGCTGGCCCGGATCAACGATCCCAAGGTCGCCCTCCTGGTCGGCGCGAGCCCGGAGTCCGCGGTGCTGGCCGCGGCGATCGAGGCGCTGCTCCCCGGTGACCGGCTCACCGTGGTACCCGCCGAGTCGTCCGGCGTCACGGTGCTGCGCGAGCACGTCACCGCCCAGGGCCGGTGGGTCGCCGACCGGGTTCGCGTGATCGACTCGCTGGCCGAGGCGGAGGTCGCCGGGGTGGTCATCGCCGGCGGGGCGTTCACCGGCACCGCCGAGGACACCCGCGGCACCATCGAGACCCTGGTCAAGCACCTGGCCGACGGCGCGGTGCTGAGCGTCGCCACCGCCGCCACGCCCGGTCGGACCACCGGCGCCGCCGCCGAGTTGGCCCGGCAGGACGCCCTCTACGGCGTCGGCGCGGACCTGGTGCTGCGCAACTCGCCGCCGGTCCGGATCTACCGGCTGCGGTTCACCGCGGCCAGCCCGGCCGCGGCCGACCGGTTGGCCCCGGCGCACCGGCCGTCGAGCGTTCCGCTGACCCGTGGCATGCACATCGACTCCAACGGGGTGGCCGCGGCCGGCATCACGCTGGGCCTGGCCGTGCTGGCCCGGGTGGCACGTCCGTCGTCCAAGCTCTGGCTGTTGCCGGCGCTGGCCGCCGGGCCGGTCGCCGCGTTCTTCCGCGACCCGCAGCGCGACGTGCCGGAGGACCCGGCGGCCGTGGTCGCCAGCGCGGACGGGCAGGTCCTGTCGGTGCAGCGACTGCACGACGAACGTTTCGGCGATGGTGAGTGGCTGCGGATCGCGGTCTTCCTGTCCGTGCTGGACGTGCACGTCAACCGGGCGCCGGTCGCCGGCAAGGTGGTGGACTACTTCGTCGCCGACGGCGGCTTCGTCAACGCGATGAAGCCGGACGCCGAGCACAACGTGGCCGCGTACACCGTGCTGGACACCAGCCGCGGCACGGTGGTGGTCGCCCAGCGGACCGGGCTGATCGCCCGCCGGATCGTGCAGCGCGCGCCGATCGGCGCGCTGCTCGCGAAGGGCGAGCGCTTCGGGCTGATCAGGTTCGGCTCCCGGACCGACGTGTACCTGCCGGCCGAGGCCGCCGAGCCGCTGGTCGGACCGGGCGACAAGGTGGTCGGGGGTTCCACGGTCATCGCCCGCTGGCGCTGACCCCGTCCAACGAGAAACGGGGCGCCCGCCGGTCGGCGGGCGCCCCGTTTCCTTTGCGCGCGAATCAGGCGGTACGACGCTGCCGCAGCCAGAGCACCGGCCCGCTGACCAGGTAACCCACCACGATCAGGGCGAACGTGAGCCGGATGTCGACCAGCGCGCCGATCACCGGGGCCAGCCAGAGCCACGGCGGCAGCTTGACCAGCCGGGCGAGCTTGGCGTACGGGAAGCTGGAGACCATCGCGAAGGCGAGCAGCGCCACCCCGGCGACCAGCACGAGGCCGGGGACGGGCAGACCGATCGCGACGGTCACGGCGAGCACCGCGGCCGCCATGGTGGTGGGCACCCCGCAGAAGAAGCGGCCGTCCTTCGGCGAGACGTTGAAACGGGCCAGTCGGATCGCGGCACACGCTGCGACCAGGGCGCAGGCCACCGCCGCCGCGGCCGTCGACACCGAGCCGGCGAGCGAGGCGTAGACCACGACCGGCGCGGCGAGACCGAACGAGCACATGTCGGCCAGTGAGTCCATCTGTGCGCCGAACGGGCTGGCCACACCGAGCCGGCGGGCCAGTGCGCCGTCCAGACCGTCGAAGGCGACACAGGCGATCAGGCAGAGCGCGGCGAGGCGCACCTCACCCTGCATGGCCTGGAAGATGGCGAGCATGCCGAGCATCAGGCTGGCCAGCGTGCACGCGTTGACCAGGCCGAACTTCATCCGGCGGGCGACTGTGCGCTCGCCGGGGAGCAGTGGGATCGACCGGGCCGAAGCCTCGTCGGCGTGCGCCATCGGCGGCAGCGCCGGGCTGACCGGCATGACGGCCTCGATCTCCGACCGCCTGACGTCGAGCGATGAGCGGCCGAGGCGGTCCAGGCCGTAGCGGCGGCGCTGCCGGTCGGCGTACCGGTGCTCGGGCAGCGCCAGGTCGGTGGTCCGCAGGTCGCCGTCGCGGCGGCCCACACGGACCAGCAGCACCTGACGGGCGAACGTGCTGCTGCGGCGCAACCGGCCCGCCCAGCGACGCCCGGCGGGGCGCGGACTGTCAGTCGTACGACGCCGGCGCCATAGGGCTCTCGGCACGTTTCCTCCATCACCGGATCGGCTGCCGCCGTGGGGCGGGTGTCCGGCTGTCTCGTGCCGGACCTTGCGTGGCCCGGCAGCCGTTTTGCGGAGTACACCATCGCATAGGGGAACGGGACTTGGCGATAGCTGCCGGCGGTACTTATATCTGGCTTAAACCGCGCGAACCGCACTCTTGTTCCCATGCCGGGCCTCATCGCCCGTTTCCTCCATCATTCCCGCCATCGACTGTACCGGAGGGTCACCATCTCGGCTCACCGAGCGTGGGGCTATCGACCCGACTGTCCGATTGCCGAGGCAGCGATCCCGGTCAACGGCAGGTCGGCGGCCTCGGCCGGGGTGAACCAGCCGGCTCGGGCCGTCGAACCGCCGGCAGACTCGGTGACCACCGCATCGGTAGGTACGTCCACCAGCACCCGATAGATCACTCGGACGCCATGCCAGTCCAACGGCCGACCCTCCGGGCCGAGCGCGGCAGGGTTGTGCAGATTGTCCACGCCGAGCAGCTCCACCACCCGGCCCAGCTGACCGCCCTCCTCGACCAGCTCACGGAGCAGCCCGGTGGTTGGTTGCTCGCCGTGATCGGTGCCGCCACCCGGCAGGTGCCACCTGCCCGCTCCCGGGTAGCCGTGCGCGATCTGGGTGAGCAGGATCCGCCCGGCCGGATCGGTGACCAGCCCGTACGCCCCGAAGCGCAGCCGACGGTCGGGGTGCGCCGGCGGGAACGGCTCGGCGGGCCGGTGGACACCGGTCGGGAGCGGGGTGACCGGCAGGCCGAGCAGCTCGGCGCTGAACGGTGCCAGCGGGAGGCGGGCCGCCTCGGCGGTGGTGACCCAGCGAGCCCGGTCGGTCGGGCCGTCCCCGGCGTCACGCAGCGTGCCACCACGCGTGCTCAGCTCGAACGCCAACCGGTCGGTGTGCAGGGCGATGCCGTCCTCCGGGTAGGTGGTCACGTCGGCGACGGCCGCCCGCAGCCGGTCCACCGTCACGGTCAGCCCGGTCTGCCCGGCGACCTCGCGCTCCACCGCGTGCTCCGGATGCTCGGCATGCGCCACCGCACCCCCGGGCACCCGCCAAACCTCCGGCCCTTCGTCCCCACCCCGCTCCCGCACCACCAACACGCGCCCCGAGTCCCACAGAACCCCGTAGACCCCCACACCCCGCCGCAGCTCCATCCCGCTCCCCGCCATCCCCCGCCATCCCCCGCCATCCCCCGTCGATCATGAAGTTATCGCCATCCATCTCGGCGTGTCCTGACAATAACTTCATGATCAACGCAGGGATGGGCGGGTCCGGGGGGCCGGGGAGGGGGGTGGGAGAGGGAGGGAGCGGGTTAGGTGAGTTGGGCGGCTTGGACTGCTTCGGCGGTCACCTCGGTGAGGTGGTGGGTGGGGAGGGCGCCCAGCTCCTCGCGGGCGAACCAGCGGGCCTCGCAGGTGGAGCCGCCCACGTCGGCCACCGTCAACGGGTTGGGCTGGTCGACCACCACCCGGTAGAACGCACGCACCCCGTGCCAGTCGATCGGGTAGCCCTCCGGGCCGAGCGAGGCCGCGTCGCGGTGACTGGCCACGCCGAGCAGCTCGACCAGTCGGCCGGTCTGGCCGGTCTCCTCGACCAGCTCCCGGATCAGCGCCGCGCCCGGCTGCTCGCCGTAGTCGGTGCCGCCGCCGGGCAGGTGCCAGCAGCCGGCGCCCGGGTAGCCGTCGGAGACGCGGGTGAGCAGCACCCGACCGGCCGGATCGGTGCACACCGCGTACGCGGCGAAGCGCTGCGCCCGGTGCAGCCCGTCCGGGCCGGGCACCGCGTAGAAGGAGGGGAACTCCGGCGCCTCGTCGGGCACCACGTCGGCCGAGGAGGCGGGCAGACCGAGGGCACGCGCGGTGAACGAGCGCAGCGGAAGCTGCCGGGCCTCGTCGAGGGTGTACCAGCGGGCCAGATCGGTGGGGCGCTCGCCGACCCGGTCTGCGAGGGTGCCGCCGCGCACCGCCACCCGGTAGATCAGCCGGTCGGTGTGGATCGTGATGCCGCGCTCCGGCAGGGCCCGCATGTCGGCGAGCACGTCGGCCAGGCCCGAGACGGCGACCGAGAGGCCGGTCTCGGCGGCGGTCTCCCGGACCACCGTGTGGTTCGGGTCCTCGCCGTGGTCGACCGCCCCACCGGGCAGCGACCACGTGCCGGGTGTGCCGGAGCGCTCCGATGCACGGACCAGCAACACTTGGCCGTCTGGGTCAGCACAAACTGCGTATGCCGCGATCCTGCGGAGCGGCTCCAGCAAGGTGGTCACGGAAGCAAATTCTCCCCGGGCCGGGTTACCGGAACGGAAAAGAGTCGGATTCCTGACTGTCTGACCCCGATCAGGGATCGGTCAGGGTAAGGATCCGGGCGGTCACCGAGGTCGGGCCGGGCACCGGCGCGGAGTGTGGAGGCATGACATCCACCACCGCTCCCCACGCCCCGTACAAGCAGCTCCGGCGACCCACCACCGACCGCATGGTGGCCGGTGTCGCCAGCGGCCTCGGTCGCTACTTCGCCGTCGACCCCACCGTGGTCCGGGTGATCTTCGCGGTCAGCGGCCTGCTCACCGGCGGGTTGGCGCTGTTCGCGTACCCGATCATGTGGTTCCTGATGCCCGAGGAGCCCACCGGAGCGCCGGCCTGGCCGCACCCGACGGGCGTCGCGCCGCAGGGCCCGCCGCCCACCGCCGGGCCCGCGCCCGGCGTGCCGGACCCGGGGTACGCCCCGACGCCGCCCTATCCACCGACCGCGTGAGGCGCGCTCACTCCCACTCGATGGTGCCCGGCGGCTTGCTGGTCACGTCCAGCACCACGCGGTTCACCTCGGCCACCTCGTTGGTGATCCGGGTGGAGATGCGGGCCACCACCTCGTAGGGCAGTCGTGACCAGTCTGCGGTCATCGCGTCCTCGCTGGAGACCGGGCGCAGCACCACGGGATGCCCGTAGCTGCGCCCGTCGCCCTGCACGCCGACGCTGCGCACATCGGCGAGCAGCACCACCGGGAACTGCCAGACGCCGCGGTCCAGGCCGGCCGCGGTCAGCTCCTCCCGGGCGATCAGGTCGGCCCGGCGCAGCAGGTCGAGACGCTCCCGGTCGACCGCGCCGATGATCCGGATGGCCAGGCCGGGGCCCGGGAACGGGTGCCGCCAGACCATCGCCTCGGGCAGGCCCAGCTCCAGGCCGAGCGCGCGGACCTCGTCCTTGAACAGCGTGCGCAGCGGCTCGACCAGCGCGAACTTCAGGTCCTCCGGAAGGCCGCCGACGTTGTGGTGGCTCTTGATGTTGGCGGTGCCCGTGCCGCCGCCGGACTCGACCACGTCCGGGTAGAGGGTGCCCTGGACCAGGAACTCGACATCGCCGTGCGAGGCGATCTCGCGGGCGGCGGCCTCGAAGACCCGGATGAACTCCCGACCGATGATCTTGCGCTTCTGCTCCGGATCGGTCACCCCGGCCAGCGCGCCCAGGAACCGGTCCGCCGCGTCGACCACCTTCAGCTTGATGCCGGTGGCCGCCACGTAGTCCTTCTCGACCTGCTCCGCCTCACCGGCACGCAGCAGGCCATGGTCGACGAAGACACAGGTGAGCTGGTCACCGACCGCCCTGTGCACCAGCGCGGCGGCGACCGCCGAGTCCACCCCGCCGGACAGGCCGCAGATGACCTCCTTGTCGCCGACCTGGGCGCGGATCCGGGCCACCTGCTCGTCGATGATGTTCTCGGCCGTCCACGTCGGCTCGATGCCGGCGATGTCGTACAGGAAGCGGGTCAGCATCTCCTGGCCGTGCGCGGTGTGCCCGACCTCCGGATGGAACTGCACGCCCGCCCGGCGACCGGCCAGGTCCTCGAACGCCGCCACCGGCGCGCCCTCCGACTCGGCGGTCACCGTGAAGCCCTCGGGCGCCTCGGTGACGCAGTCGCCGTGACTCATCCAGACCGGCAGGTCGGCCGGCAGGTCGCGGAGCAGCACGCCGGGCTCGAGGAGACGGGGGCGCAGCGGCGTGCCGCCGTACTCACGGCTGCCCGTCCTCGCGACCGTCCCACCGAGTGCCTGGGCCATCGCCTGGAAGCCGTAGCAGATGCCGAAGACCGGCACGTCGGCGGTGAACACGCCGGCGTCGATCTGCGGGGCGTCCGGCGCATAGACGCTGGACGGGCCGCCGGAGAGGATGATCGCGGCCGGGTTCTTCGCCAGCATCTCGGCGACCGGCATCGAGTGCGGCACGATCTCCGAGTAGACGTTCGCCTCGCGGACCCGGCGGGCGATGAGCTGGGCGTACTGGGCTCCGAAGTCCACCACGAGGACGGGGCGAGGCAGGCTCATGTGCACAAAGCCTACCGACAGTCACCGCCGCCCCCGGCACCGGCTCGCCCCCAGCGCGCCGCCGGGGTGGGTCAGGGGCGCAGGGCGGCGGGAGCGTCCGCCGGGACGGCGGGGTTGTGCGGTGCGACCGGGTCCACCCGGCGGTACGGGCTGCCGAGCGGGGGTCGCGGGTCGGGGTGGTCCCTGTTGGGCCAGAGGGACATGGCCCGCTCAGCCTGCGCGGTGATCGTCAGCGATGGGTTGACGCCGAGGTTGGCCGAGACCGCCGCGCCGTCCACCACGTGCAGCCCCGGGTGCCCGTACACCCGATGGTAGGGGTCGATCACCCCGTCCGCCGGGGTGGCCCCGATCGCCGCCCCGCCCAGGATGTGCGCGGTCACCGGGATGTCGAACGGCTCGGTGAGCGAGCCGCCGGGCGTACCGCCGATCTCCTCGGCGAGCAGCCGGGCCGCGGTGTTGCCGGCCGGGCTCCAGGTCGGGTTGGGCGCGCCGTGGCCCGGGCCGGTGACCAGCCGGCGGCCGAGCGCGCCACGCCGCCACCGGGTGGTCAGGGAGTTGTCCACCGACTGCATCACCAGGGCGATCACCGTGCGCTCCGACCAGCCACGCACCGAGAGCATGCCGGCGGCCAGCCCGGGCTGCCGCACGATGCTGCCCAGCCAGCGCCGGACCCGGTGCGGACCCCCGTCGACCAGCAGCGACTGGAGCAACCCCATCGCGTTGGAACCGCGTCCGTAGCGGACCGGCTCGACGTGCGTCTGCGGGTCGGGGTGGAACGAGCTGGTTATCGCCACCCCCTCGGTGAAGTCCAGCCGCTCGGACCGGGCACGCTGGCGCGGCACCGAGGCCCCCAGGATCGCCTCCGAGTTGGTCCGGGTCAGCTCGCCCAGGCGCGGCGAGAGCCCCGGCAACGCCCCATCGGCCTTCATCTCGTGCAGCAGCCGTTGGGTGCCGAGCGCCCCGGCCGCGAAGACCACCTCGTCGGCCTGGATCACCTGGCGACGGCGACGCAGCCAGGCCCCGGTGCGGAGGGTGTGCACCTCGTACCCGCCGCCGGCGGCCGGCCGGACGGCGGTCACCGTGGTCAGCGGGTGCACCGTGGCGCCCAGCCGCTCGGCGAGCCAGAGATAGTTCTTGACCAGGGTGTTCTTCGCCCCGTGCCGGCAACCCGTCATGCACGAGCCGCAGTGCAGGCAGCCGGTGCGCTCCGGGCCGGCGCCGCCGAAGTACGGGTCGGCGGCCCGCTGGCCGGGGCGGCCGATGTGCACGCCGACCGGGGTGGCGTGGAAGGTGTGCCCCACCCCCATCCGCTCGGCCACCGCCCGCATGGCCCGGTCCGCTCCGGTGTCCACCGGGTACGTGGTGACGCCGAGCATCCGCTTCGCCTGGTCGTAGTGGCGGGCCAGCTCGTCGCGCCAGTCGGTGATGTCCCGCCACTGCGGATCGCTGTAGAAGGCTGGCAGCGGCTCGTAGAGGGTGTTCGCGTAGACCAGCGAACCGCCGCCCACGCCGGCTCCGGAGAGCACCAGCACACCGCCGCCGGATCGCCGGTCGGCCGGACGGAGCAGGGTGATCCGCTGGATGCCGTAGCAGCCCAGCTTCGGCGCCCACAGGAACCGGCGGGCCCGCCACGACGTCTGCGGGAACTCGTCGTCGGCGAACCGTCGGCCCGCTTCCAGCACGCCGACCGAGTAGCCCTTCTCAGCCAGCCGGAGCGCGGTGACGCTGCCGCCGAAGCCGGACCCGATGACGATCACGTCGTACCGCATGAACGCATCATTACCGGTGAGTAGCGCTCGCGCCAGCGGCAGTTTCGCGCGATCATGCTCCGGCCGACCGACCCGGTGCCTTCCGGCCGCAACCCGGAGCACCCGTCGGAGCGTTGTTCCGGATACGGGTGGAAGGGAATTCGAAGATGGTTCTCGGATCGATGGCACCACGCCGGCGGTGGCTGCTGCTGGGGCTGGCGGCCCTCGCCATCGTCGCGCTGGTCGCGGCCGGGGCGGTGGTGGTCACCCGGCTGACCGGCGACGACACGCCGGACCGTTCGGCACCGGCCGGCTCGCCGAGCGCGCTGCCGGCCGGCACGCCCAGCCCCAGCCCGACCGGGCCGCCGCCGGGCGCCAACATCACCGGACCACTGAACCTGCTGCTGGTCGGGGTGGACACCCGGGTCAGCGTGCCCGGCTGGGAGCCGCACGCCGACTCCGTGCTGGTGCTGCACGTGCCCAAGGGACTGGGCCGGGCGTACCTCTTCTCGCTCCCCCGCGACCTGCTGGTGGACATCCCGGCGTTCCCGAAGGCCGACTACGCCGGCGGCAAGACCAAGCTCACCCACGCGATGAGCTTCGGCAGCCGGGTGCCGGGCAAGCCCAAACAGCCGAGCACCGCCCAGGGGTACGAGCTGCTGCGCAGCACGGTCAGCGGGTACACCGGCCTGCGCATCGACGCTGGCGCGGTGCTCACCTTCACCGGGTTCGACCGGCTGGTGACCGCCCTGGGTGGGGTGGACATCTACGTCGACCAGCGGGTCGCCTCACTGCACCGTCGGCCCGACGGCAAGTACCGGGAGAGCGCCCCGGGCGGGTACACCGGACCGCAGATGGTCTACGAGAAGGGCGACCGGCACCTCAACGGCTGGCAGGCGCTGGACTACGCGCGGCAGCGCTACATCACCGGCGGCGACTACGCCCGGCAGCGCCACCAGCAGCAGCTGATCCGGGCGCTGACCCGCAAGATCCTGGACGAGGGCCTGGCCCGGCAGCCGGAGCGGGTCGACCAGGTGGTCGCCGCACTGGGCGACACCCTGGTCTACGTGGGCGGTCGCCGCATCGTGGACCTGGCGTACGCGCTGGGCGGGGTGCCGGAGGACCGGTTCGTGCTGGTCGGCCTGCCCGGCTCTGGCGTCGGCAAGGGCAGCGCCTACCGCGGCGAACAGCTCACCAGCGTCGGCCGGAAGTTCATCTCCGAGCTGCGCGCCGGCCGCGCCGACGCCTATCTGTCCGCCCACCCCACGCTGCGCGTCAAGACCTGACCCGGGGTCCCCGCGATCTGACCGGATCGCGGGGACCGTGGCGGGATCAGAGGGGCTTGGGGGTGGGAGGCTTCTTCGTGGCGTAGAGCCAGGCGTCGAAGACCTTGTCGAGTTGCTTGCCGGAGATGCGCTCGGCGTGCGCCACGAATTCGGCGGTGGTGGCGGTGCCGTTGCGCTTCTCCGCCGCCCAGGTCTTGACGATCTCGAAGAACGCCTTGTCGCCGACGGCGACCCGCAGCGCGTGCAGGGTCATCCCGCCGCGCTGGTAGACCGACTCGCTGAACAGCCCCTTCACCCCGGGCTTGCCGGGCGGCGTCGTCCACACCTGCGCCGGCACCTGGGCGTACCGGCTGTCGAACGCCTGCTCGGCGGTGTACTCCCTGGTGTGCTCGGCCCAGAGCCACTCCGCGTACGTGGCGAAGCCCTCGTTGAGCCAGATGTCCTCCCACTTGGCCAGCGCCACGCTGTCGCCGAACCACTGGTGGGCCAGTTCGTGCGCGACCACCTCGGTGTTCTCGCCCTGCCGGAAGAAGGCGGCGGAGTAGACCGGGCGGCTCTGGGTCTCCAGCGCGTAGCCGATCCGGCTGTCGGAGACCACCACACCGCCGTACGCGTCGAACGGGTAGGGCCCGAACACGCTCTCCAGGTAGTCGGCCACCTTGACGGTCTTCGCGATCGAGGCGTCCGCCGCACCCTTGGCCACCTTCGTGGTGACCGCGCTGTACACCGGCCTTCCCTTGTGCTCGGAGGTGGTGATCCGGAACTTGCCGATCACCAGCGTGCTCAGGTAGCTGGCCATCGGCGACTTCTCCGACCACTTCCAGGTGGTCCAGCCGTCCTTGCTGGTCTTGCCACCCGGTACGCCGTTGCTGACAGCGGTCACACCGTCCGGGACGGTGATCTCGAAGTCGTACGCCGCCTTGTCCGAGGGGTGGTCGTTGACCGGGAACCAGGTGCTCGCCGACTCGGGTTGGCCCAGCGCGATGGCGCCGTCCGAGGTGTGCAGGAACCCGCCGTCGCCGAGCACCTCGTTCTTCAACGGCTTCGGCTGCCCCTCGTACCCGATCTCGGCGACGAATCCGTTGCCGTTGATCAGGCCGGCGGCCGGCTTGATCACCAGTTCGTTCTTCTGCCGGGTGTGGGTGGCCGGGGCGCCGTCCACGGTGACCGTCCTGACGGTCAGGCCGGCCAGGTCGAGGTTGAACGCCGACAGGTCGGCGGTCGCGGTGGCCTGCACCGTGACCTTGCCGGTCAGCTGGTCCTTCGCCGGGTCGTAACGCACCTTGACGGTGTACCGGCCGACGTCGTAGCCGCCGTTGCCGTAGGTGGGGAAGTAGGCGTCACCGACCCCGGCCGCGCCGGGGGCGAACGTCCGCGACGGCGTCGGGGAGGCACCTATGGGCGGCGCCGCCTCCGGGGTCGAAGAGTCGCATCCGGACAGTACGAGCGCCGCGGTCACCAGCAGACCGGCAGACACCCGCAGCCTGTGCCTCGTCACCCACATCACGAGCCCTCCCCCGTACGGCGGCGGCCTGCGCCGCCCCACGCGAACGGCGTCCGCCCGCCGGCCGCAGGGCGGCAGCCTATCGACCGACCATCACGGCCCCGTCACGGCAGGGTGGGTGCCGCACCGCCCACCAACCACGCGTCGAAGAGTGGGCGCAGCTGCCGGTTCGCCACCCGCTCGGCCAGCGCGACGAAGTCGGAGGTGGTGGCGTTGCCCCCGGCCCGCTCGGCGGTCCAGGTACGCAGGATGCGGAAGAAGGTGTCGTCTCCGACGGTCCGGCGCAGCGCATGCACGGCGAGCGCTCCGCGTTTGTAGACGGCGGTCCCGAACATCCGTTCCCGGCCCGGCTCGACCGACGGCTGCGACCAGTCGGTCGCCGCGTACTGGAGCTCGAAGTTGCGCTGCGCGGTGCGACCGCCGTCGTGCTCCTCCCACAGCCACTCGGCGTAGCTGGCGAAGCCCTCGTTGAGCCAGATGTCGCCCCACCTGCTGAGCGAGACGCTGTCGCCGAACCACTGGTGGGCCAGCTCGTGCGCGACCACACCCGGGTTGGGCCGGTCGTCGTCGAAGAAGGCGGGCCCGTAGACCGGGCGGGACTGGGTCTCCAGCGCGTAGCCGATCCGGTCGTCGGCGACGACGATCCCGCCGTACGAGTCGAACGGGTACGGGCCGAAGCGGCTGGCCAGGAAGTCGACGATCTCGCCGGTACGGGCCAACGAGTCGGCCGCGCCACCGGTCGCCGGAATGCTCGCCGCCACCGCGGTGACCATCGGCCGGCCGGCGTGACTGCCGCTCACCACCCGGTAGTCGCCGATCACCAGCGTGGTCAGGTAGCTGGCCATCGGTGTGCGCTCCGACCAACGCCAGGTGGTCCAGCCGTCGGCGCTGCTCTTCGGCCCGGGCACCCCGTTGCTCAGCACCGACAGGCCGTCCGGGACGGTCACCGCGAGGTCGTAGCTGGCCTTGTCGGACGGGTGGTCGTTGACCGGAAACCAGGTGGCGGCGGAGTCCGGCTGGCCCAGGGCGACCGCTCCGTCGGCGGTGTGCAGGAAACCGCCGCTGCCCAGCTCCCCGTCGGCGATGGCGGTGGGCACGCCCGCGTACTCCACCGCGACCGTGAACGCCCGGCCGCGCGGCAGCCCGGCGGGCGGTGTCACCACCAGCTCGCCGTCGTCGCGGCGGTGCTCGGCGGGGGCGTCGTCGACGGTGATCGCGCTGACCTCGAGCCCGGCCAGGTCCAGGTTGAACCGGGACAGGTCCTGGGTGGCCGTCGCCGTGATGGCGGCCCGGCCGGTCAGCCGGTCGGTCGCCGGGTCGTAGCGGACGTCCAGGCCGTAGTGCGTGACGTCGTAGCCGCCGTTGCCACGGCCCGGGACGTACGGGTCTCCGGCGTCGGCGGCACCGGGCCGGAACCCGTCGTCGTCGTGGGTGCAGCCGGCCGTGGCCACCGCGATCGCACAGGTCAGCGCGGTGACGGCGGCGGCGAGCCGGCGGCGGGCCGATGTCCGTCCGGTCACGACCATGCACACTCCTCCTGCGGCCTCCCGGGTCACGACGAGCCTAGCCAGCACCACCGGGCGGGAAGCCGGTATCGAAGACCATCAGCTGCTTTCGTTGAATCAAACAAAAGTTGGCTCTGATCAATACTTTCTTTCGGCTTCGATCGACGTTACTGTCTGTCACCAAGATGTAATGCGTTCGGAACATTCACGCCGGTCGCGCTTGAACGGGACGACCGTCCCTTGCCACCCGCCGTGACGGCGGCGTGGACCTGCCCCTTCGACCTCGCGGCACCCGCACGCTCCCGGCCGCCGGGAATGCGGAACGGTCACTCGGCGGCGCCCCGCGACCTGACCCTCGTCGCACGTCTGCTGATCGACATCGACGGCAACCGCCGTCGCGAAAGGTGGAACAGATGCCAGACCACACCGCACCCGACGCCTCCTCTCCCGGCCGGCTCAGCCGTCGGTCACTGCTCGCCGCGTCCGCCGGCGCGGCCGCCGCACTCGGCGCGGCCGGCCTGCCGGTCCTCGCCACCGGCACCCCGGCGCTCGCCCACCGCAAGGACAAGGGGAAGAGCAGGCTTCGGGTCGAACCGCTGATCCCGTCGAGGAACCGCGGCATCATCCTCTACAGCGTCCGGGACCGGATCACCGCCGCGCCCGACGACAGCGGCGTGCCGTACGGCTTCGAGCGGGTTCTCGCCCGGCTCGCCGAGATCGGCTACAAGGAGATTGAGTTCGCGGGCTACACCCAGAGCACCGACATCCTCGGCCGGCAGATCACGCCCCGCGAGATCCGCAAGATCCTCGACGACAACGGCCTGGCGGCCAACGGCACCCACGCCTCGATCCAGGCGGCCACCTTCCAGCAGCAGCTGGACATCGCCGAGGAACTCGGCATGAAGAACATCGGCACCGGCAGCGACCCGACCAACAGCGCGTACAAGGCCGACTGGGACGCCGCCGCCGACACCTGGAACGAGCTGGGCCGGCAGGCCCGGGCCCGGGGCATGCGGCTCTACACGCACAACCACGACGTCGCGTACAGCTTCCTGCTCGACTCCGGTCCGCTGGACGACCAGGGCCGACCCACCCGCTCCTCCGGCGTCCGGCGGCTGGAGTACTTCTTCGGCAGGACCGACCCCCGGTACGTCTTCTTCGAGCTCGACATCTACTGGGCCTACGTGGCCCGCTACAAGCACCAGAAGTACGTCGACCCGGCGGGCCGCGAGGTGACCGACCTGTTCGACCCGATCCTCACCGTGGCCGACCGGACCACCCGATTCCCGCTCTTCCACGCCAAGGACGGCGACCGGGACACCAGCGTGCCCAACGGCTACCAGATGACCCCGCTGGGCGAGGGCGACCTCAACTTCCAGCAGTTCTTCCAGACCATCGGCGAGCGGGACTTCCACCACGCCAACTGGGAGATGGACACCGCCCCCGGCGGCGCCGCCAACCGGGGCCAGTCGCTCGACTTCGCGGCGACCAGCTACCGCAACATGTCCGACCTGACCATTTACCTCAAGAAGTGACGCCGGCGCGGCCCGAGTTCACCGAGGGCTGACGCCCCCGGTACGACGAAGGCCGGCCCCGCAGCGTGGCGGGGCCGGCCTTCCGGCGTACGGGAGACAGGTCAGCGGTCGAGGACCAGCCCGACCTTCTGGAACTCCTTGAGGTCGCGGTAACCGCACTTGGCCATCGCCCGGCGCAGCCCGCCGAACAGGTTCAGCTGGCCGTCGGCCTCGTCGGCCGGCCCGAAGAGCAGCTGCTCCATCGAGCCGATCGGCTCACCGGCGACCTCGAACGCGCCCCGGGGCAGCGACGGGTGACTGGCCGCCGAGTGCCACCAGGCACCACCGGCGGGCGCCTCCTCGCAGAGCGACAGCGGCTCCCCGAGCATCACCGCGTCCGCGCCGCAGCCGAGCGCCTTGGCGATGTCACCCGAGGTCTGGATGTCGCCGTCGGCGATCAGGTGCACGTACCGGCCGCCGGTCTCGTCGAGGTAGTCCCGGCGGGCCGCCGCGGCGTCGGCGATCGCGGTCGCCATCGGCACCCGGATGCCCAGCACCGATTCCGTGGTCGACCACTCGTCGCCACCGATGCCCACGATCACGCCGGCCGCACCGGTACGCATCAGGTGCAGCGCGGTCTTGTAGTCCGTGCAGCCGCCGACGATCACCGGCAGGTCGAGGTCGGCGATGAACTCCTTGAGGTTCAGCGGCTCGTCGGTGGTCGACACGTGCTCGGCCGAGACGATGGTGCCCTGGATGACCAGGATGTCCACTCCGGCGTCCAGGATCACCGGAGCCAGCGCCAGGGTGTGCTGCGGGGACACCCGCACCGCCACCGTGCCGCCACCGGCGCGCAGCTCGCGGACCCGCTCAGCGATCAGATCCGGGCGGATCGGCTCGGCGTACACCTCCTGGAGCCGCTTGGTGGCGCGGGCGTCCTCGTCGAGGCCGGCCAGCTCCTCCAGCACCTTGGTCGGGTTCTCGTAGCGGGTCCACAGCCCCTCGACGTTGAGCACGCCGAGGCCGCCGAGCTCACCGAGCCGGACGGCCGAGGCCGGGCTCATCGTGGCGTCCGAGGGGTGCCCGACGCACGGGATGCCGAACGGGTACGCGTCCAGCTGCCACGCGGTGGAGACGTCGTCGACGTCCCGGGTCCGGCGGCTCGGCACGATGGCGATGTCGTCCAGGTGGTAGCCGCGCTGCGCGGTCTTGCCCAGCCCGATCTCGACCACGTCACGCATGGGGGACTCCAGGTTGTTGGGGGATGGTCAGCGGGTGTGGTAGTTGGGCGCCTCGACGGTCATCTGGATGTCGTGCGGGTGGCTCTCCTTGAGCCCGGCCGCGGTGATCCGGATGAGCTGGCCGCGGTGGTGCAGATCGGGGATGTTCTCCGCACCGGCGTACCCCATCGCCAGGCGCAGCCCGCCGACCAGCTGGTGGGCCACCCGCGAGAGCGGCCCCCGGTAGGGCACCTGACCCTCGACGCCCTCGGGCACGAGCTTGTCGTCGCTGAGCACGTCCTGCTGGAAGTAGCGGTCCTTGCTGTACGACTTGGCCTGGCCCCGGGACTGCATCGCGCCGAGCGAGCCCATCCCGCGGTACGCCTTGTACTGCTTGCCGTTGACGAAGATCAGCTCGCCGGGGCTCTCCTCGCAGCCGGCCAGCAGGCTGCCGAGCATCACCGTGTCGGCGCCGGCCACCAGCGCCTTGGCGATGTCGCCCGAGTATTGAATGCCGCCGTCGCCGATCACCGGCACGCCGGCCGGACGGGCCGCCCGGGCGGCCTCCATGATCGCGGTGATCTGCGGCACGCCGACCCCGGCGACGATCCGGGTGGTGCAGATCGCGCCCGGCCCCACGCCGACCTTCACGCCGTCGGCACCGGCCTCGACCAGCGCTTTCGCGCCGGCGTACGTGGCCACGTTGCCGCCCACGATGTCGATCGTCACGTCCTTCTTGAGCCGGCGGACCATGTCCAGCACCGCCCGCTGGTGGCCGTGCGCGGTGTCCACGATCAGCACGTCCACGCCCGCGTCGACCAGGGTGCGGGCCCGCTTGTACGCGTCCTCGCCGACACCGATCGCGGCGGCCACCCGCAGCCGACCGGCGTCGTCCTTGGTGGCGTCCGGGTACTGCTCGCTCTTGGTGAAGTCCTTGACGGTGATCAGCCCACGCAGGCGGCCCGAGTCGTCGACGATCGGCAGCTTCTCGACCTTGTGCCGGCGCAGCAGGTCCAGCGCCTCGTCCTTGCTCACCCCGACCCGAGCGGTGACCAGCGGCGTACGCGTCATGATCTCGTGCACCGGCGTGTCCGGCTCGGAGACGAAGCGCATGTCGCGGTTCGTGACGATGCCGACGAGCTGGCCGTCCCCGTCCACCACCGGCACACCGGAGATCCGGTACCGGCCGCAGAGCTCGTCGACCTCGCGCAGGGTGTCGTTCGGGCTGGCGGTCACCGGATTGGTGATCATGCCGGACTCGGAGCGCTTGAC
This sequence comes from Micromonospora sp. NPDC005161, assembly GCF_053599855.1. Lineage (NCBI taxonomy): Bacteria > Bacillati > Actinomycetota > Actinomycetes > Micromonosporales > Micromonosporaceae > Micromonospora > Micromonospora sp. NPDC005161. The sequence goes on along the minus strand of NZ_JBSFYQ010000021.1, from coordinate 71,656 downwards.
CAGGTCGACCTGGAGGGCCTGGTCCTCCAGGGACAGGTTGCGGTGCAGCACGCCGATGCCGCCCTGGCGGGCCATGGCGATCGCCATCCGCGCCTCGGTGACGGTGTCCATGGCGCTGGAGAGCAGCGGGATGGTCAGTTCGATCGTGCGGGTGAGCCGGGTACGGGTGTTCACCCGGCTGGGAACCACGTCCGACTCGCCCGGCTGCAGGAGCACGTCGTCGAAGGTGAGCCCGAGTGGAACCACCCGGGCCGAGCCGGCCGGCAGCTCGGGCAGGTGGCCGCCCAGCTCGGCGTGCTCGGCGCCGGCCGGAAGGTCGGTGCTGGGCGAATTTTCCACGATTGCTCCCCTGAGCTGCTCGGATGGGCTTCAGCGAGGTGGCGCGGGCGGGCACCGGAACGCGCCACGGTGCCGGCGCGTCGTCCCATCGTACCCAGTGAGCTGGGCGACTCCTCCGGTGGCGGGCCGGCCCGGCGCGGGGCCGGGGGCGGACGCTCCCACCGACTTGGGTCTACGGTGAGGGGGTGCACGACGAGCCCATCGACCCGTTCAACGGCGACCCGGCCGACCCGACCGCGGGGCTGGACGATCCGGGCGACGACGCGACGCCGGATCCGCTGACCGACGTCGAGCGGCAGGATGTGCTGGAAGACCTCGCCGACCTGGAGATCTACCAGGCGCTGCTGGCGCCCATCGGGGTCCGCGGGCTGGTGATCGAGTGCGAGGACTGCCGGGAGCCGCACTACTTCGACTGGGACCTGCTCCGGGGCAACCTGCGACACCTGCTCAACTCGGGCCGGCCGCGGGTGCACGAGCCGGCGTACGACCCGGACCCGGACCACTACGTGACCTGGGACTACGCCCGCGGGTACGCCGACGGGGTGCACGACACCCTGACCGAGGGCACCGAGGACGAACCGGGCACCCCCGCCGCCGACTGACCCGGTCCACCCGCTCGTTCGGCCCGGTGTTCGAGCCGGCAAGATCGTGCTGCAACAAGGAAACAGTGGCTTCCCGGTTCGAGGAAGCCACTACATCCTGGATCGAGCACGATCAGGCCCGTGTCGCGTCGGAGTGGTGGATCAGGCGACCAGGCCGGCGCGGAACCCGGCGGCCACCGCGTGCGCCCGGTCCCGGGCGCCGAGCTTGCGGAACAGCCGACGGGCGTGGGTCTTGACGGTGTCCTCCGAGACGAACAGCTCCCGGCCGATCTCCGCATTGCTCTTGCCCTCGGCCATTCCCAGCAGCACCTGGAGCTCCCGCTCGGTGAGTCCGACCGCCCGGGCAGGCCGGGCGCTCGGGGCGGGGCTGGGCGGCTCGGTCTGGTCCGCTTCCGGCTCACCGGTCGCCGGCTCGACCTCGTCGTCGCCCCGCTGCACCGGCACCGACGGCACACCCGCCGGGCCCTCGCCGGGCGCGGCGCCCCAGCCGGGCTCGCCCGAGCCGCGCAGCGACGGCGCGGAGCGCCCGCCGACCGCCGCGGTGTCCCGGGCCGGGTCGGTGATCCGTTGCCGGGACGCCCGGCCGGGCGCGGTGAGCAGCAGCAGAGCCTTGGCCACCGCGCTGGTCAGGTCATGGTCGGCGTTCTGGATGAGGCCCCGAGCGCCAGCGCTGATGGTCGCCGCCGCCGCCTCGGACTCCTCGGCGCCGAGCAGCACGACCGCCGCCTGCGGCGCGCGGGCCAGGACCCGGCGGACGAAGCCCGCGCTGTCCGGCCGGGTGAGGGCCGTGTCGGCCAGCACCACGTCGGCCGGCCGCTCGGCCAGCCGCAGCATCACCTCGGGATCGGAGACGGCGGTACGAACGATCGCGGACAGCCCCAGCCGCGCGGCGGCCGAAGTCAGGTGCTGGGCCGCGAGTGGTGTCCGAACGCACACAAGAACGGTACGCACTGTGATCTCCTCTCCGCCAACGAGCAGACCATGACGGGGTCGGCTGAGGAGGGGGTTCCGGGCAATCCTCCGAACTTTTCCGACAGATAGGACAAAAGCCGCAACATCTGGGGCGTTCTCGATCACAGACGTGTGAGCCGGGGAAAGTCCGGGTACCGAGACATCCAGGCCGGGAACGGTGCGCCTGCGCGGCCCGCCGCCCGGAAGCCGGCCAAAAGGATCTCGCGGTGCCGCGCGGGAGGAGGGGTGCTGATGTCGAACGTACGTAGACTGCCCGGACCCATCGTCGACCTATGGGACTGGCAGCGGCTCGGTGCCTGCCGAGGGCGGGACAGTGCCCAGTTCTTCCACCCCGACGGCGAGCGGGGTTCCTCCCGGCTACGTCGGGAGTCCGCCGCCAAGACCGTCTGCCGCGCCTGCCCGGTCCGCGCCGAGTGCGCCGCGCACGCGCTGTCGGTCCGCGAGCCGTACGGCGTGTGGGGCGGCTTCAGCGAGTCGGAGCGGCTGCGGCTCCTCGCCCTCGGCTGGGAGGACCTGGCGGACCGCCGGCAGGCCCGTGTCGACGTGGCCCGCCTGGAGGCCCGGCTGGGCCGCCCGCACAAGTCCACCGTCCCGGCCCAGCGCAACGTCGCCTGAGCGGCCTCACCTCCGCGACACCGACATGCGACGCCGCGCCTCTGCACCGGGGCGCGGCGTCGACGCACATCGCGGAGCAGGCACCCGAGGGCTCGCCGCGCGAGGGGCATCGGCCTGCGTGATGTGATGGGCGGGTGGAAATACGGGAAATGCGGGCGTTCGTCGCGGTCGTCGAGGAGAGGAGTCTGTCCGCGGCCGCGCGCAGATTGCACGTGAGCCAGCCCGCGCTGTCGCAGAGCATGAACGCCTTGGAGCGACAACTCGGCGTGCAGTTGCTGATTCGTGGCAGCACCGGAGTGCGGGCCACCGAGGCGGGCATGACGTTGCTCGACGAGGCTCGCGCGGTGCTCGCCCGGCACGACCAGGCGGTCGCCGCCGTCGCCCGGCACACCTCCGTCGGCGACAGCGTGCTCAGGCTCGGGATCCCGCTGGAACTCCCCACCGACGTACTCTCCCGACCGCTGGCCGATCTCGCCGCGGCCTACCCGGGCACCCGGGTGCAGGCTCGCCACATGTCCACCGCGGCGCAGGTCGCCGCACTGCGGGCCGGCGACATCGACGTCGGACTGGTCCGAGAACGCCCGGTCGGCCCGGACCTGGACGCTGTGCTGGTCATCGAGGAACGGCTGGGTGTGCTGCTGGCCACCGAACCGGCCGCCAAGATCGCCGGGCCCGACGGGATTCGCCTGGACGCGCTGGCCGGGCTGAGCTGGGTGGGCTTCCCCCGCTCCGGGAGCCCCGCCTGGTACGACGAACTCACCGCGATCCTGCGCAGCCATGGACTCGATCTCGGGCCTGTCGCGCCGGAAGGACAGGAACTCATCCCCGCGGTGAAGCTCGCCGCGGTGACCGCCGGCGCAGCCTTCGCGTTGGCGCCACCCGACTGGTCACCACCGATTCCCGACCCGGTCACCTGGTCACCGCTGGTCGGGCATCCCCTGGTCCGGCGTACCTGGGCGGCCTGGCCGGCCGACTCCCACCGGCGCGACCTCGGTCATTTCATCGCCGCGCTGGAACTGCGGGACCCGGAGTAGCTCCGGCAGCTGCACGACCGCGGTGCTTATGGCGGCCATAAGCAGCCCGCAGAGGGCGATGGGAAACGCTGAGCCCCTGGACGACTTGCACCCACTGGTCGGGACAGCCCCGACCGAAGCCGCCGATTGACGGAACTGAATGTGGGTGGAGAAACGATGACAGACCTTCGAGGAAAATCGGCGCTGGTGACCGGTGGCAATAGCGGCATCGGCAGGGCGACCGCGATGGCGCTGGCCACGCTCGGTGCCCACGTGGTGATCTCCGGGCGGGACGAGACCCGGGGCGGCGACGTGGTCCGGGAGATCCGTGCGGCAGGCGGGCGGGCGGACTTCCTGGTCGCCGATCTGCGTGACGAGGCGTCGGCCCGGTACCTGGCCGCGCGGACCAGGGAGCTGGTCGGGCAGGTGGACGTACTGGTCAACAACGCCGGTATCTACCCGTTCGGCCCCACCGAGCAGACCACCGAGCAGGACTTCGACTCGGTGTTCGCGCTGAACGTGAAGGCCCCGTACTTCCTGGTCGCCGAACTCGCGCCAGAGATGGCGAAGCGCGGCCACGGCGCGATCATCAACCTGACGACCATGGTCGCCGAGTTCGGTCAGGCGGGGATGAGCCTCTACGGGTCGAGCAAGGCCGCGCTGGTCCTGCTCACAAAGTCCTGGGCCGCCGAGTACGGGCCTCAGGGCGTCCGGGTGAACGCGGTAAGCCCCGGCCCGACCCGCACCGAGGGCACCGCCGGCATGGGGGACAACCTTGACCAGCTGGCCACCATGGCACCGGCCGGCCGGCCCGGCTCGGCCGAGGAGATCGCCGAGGCGGTCGCCTTCCTGGCCACCGAGCGGTCGAGCTTCGTGCACGGCGCGGTGCTGCCCGTCGACGGTGGACGCATCGCCGTCTGACGTGCCCGGCACCACCTCGCGGCCCGCTTCACGGTGCTCCAACCGTGGGGCGGGCCGCGGCCAGCCGAGTCGGGCCGACCCGAGCGTGACCAGCGGTCGCGGCACCACGGCGGGAAGGCCGTCAGCGTGACCGGCCCGACGCGGCACCCTGTTCGACGACCGCCAGCACCACCCAGGCCGCCGCGATGAGCCACACCGCCACCAGCGGCGGCAGTCCCCCCAGCGCGACCACCAGCGCGACGAAGCCCACCCCGGCCTGAGCCAACGCCACCCGGCGGCTGACCGACAGGCTGATTCCCCGGTAGATGATGACGCAGCCGGCGATCATCGCCAGCTGACTACCGCCCAGCAGCCGCCCGGCCACGTCATGTCCGGGCCCCCGGTGGGCCGCCTCCTCCGCCGCCAGCTCGACGGCGACACCCGCGGTCACGATCGCCGCGTAGACCAGCAGGTGCCCGTAGGCGTAGAGGTAGCTCCGGACCACCGCCTGCCGCCCGGCACGCAGCGCCCGGTTTCCCGCCTCGCTGTCGAACGTGGCGATGAAGTACACCCACCACACCCCGCTGGCGATGACGAAACCGCCGATCCCGGTCGCCACCGAGACACCTCGCCACCCCGTGGCGTCGATCCCGTTCGCGACCGACAGGACCGCCTCCCCGAGCACGACGATGGTGAACAGACCGAACCGCTCGGGCATGTGGGACTTCTGCGTCGGCGCCCGGCGCACCACGGCGTAGGCCAGCGGTCCGGCGATCGTGGCGTTGACGACGAGTGCGACGCTCCAGACCCCGTACCGCGCGGGTGGGGCCACCAGGAGCGAGCCACACCAGAGCCCGGCGGCGGCCAGGAAGCCGGCCGCGTTCCACCAGCAGAATTCCCGTGCCTCGACATCGAGCCAGCCCACGACTGCGTACATCGCGGTGAGCAGCGCCAGCAGCAGCCCGTAGATCACCGCGAAGCGGCTGGCGTCGGCAGCGGCGTCACCGGGGAGGGAAGCTGCCAACGCGAGCACCCCCAGCATCGCGGTCAGCTGCGCCAGGCGGCTCGGTGGGCGGTCGTCGTCGAAGAGGTCGGCGAAATAGGAGAAGCTGAACCACAACCACCAGATCGCGCTGATCAGACCGGCGAAGACCAGCACTCCGCGGGCCGACGGATCGTCCACCAGCCGCTGGCCGAGCCGGAACACGGCGACCACGAACACCAGGTCGAAGAAGAGCTCCAGCCAGCTGGCTCGGCGCGCAACACCGTAGCCATGGATCAGGGAGCGCCTGCCGCCACGCCCTGCCTCCACCGGCTGAGGTTAACGGGGATTGGTGTCCGGTTGACCCCGGTTGGCCAGCATGCCACCGCGGTCAGCGGACGGTGACGGTGACCGTGTGCCAGCCGGTGGCGCCGTCCGGGACGACGCCCTGGGTGCGCTCGGTCTGGGTCTCGCCGGTCACGTCGGTCGCCCGGACCTGGAGCCGGTGCTCGCCCGGCGTGGCGTCCCAGCGCCACGACCACTGGACCCAGGTGTCCACCGACACCGTCGGGGCCAGTTCCGCCTCCTGCCAGGGCCCGCCGTCGACGCGTACCTCGACCCGGCGGATGCCCCGATGCTGCGCCCACGCCACGCCGGCCACGGTCACCGGGCCGGTGGTCAGGCGGTTGCGTGCCCGGGGCGCGTCGATCCGCGACTGGGTCTTGATCGGCCCCTGGGCCGACCAGCCCCGCGGCACCCAGTACGCGTCGAAGTCGGCGAACCGCGTCAACTCCAGCTCGGTCACCCACTTGCAGGCGGACACGTAGCCGTAGAGGCCGGGCACCACCACCCGTACCGGGAAGCCGTGCTCGACGGGCAGCGGCTCACCGTTCATGCCGATGGCCAGCAGCGCGTCCCGCCCGTCGCGCAGCAGGGCGGTGGGGGTGCCGCACGTCCAGCCGTCGACCGACCGGCCGACGACCTGGTCGGCGTCCGCCTCCGGCTCGACCTCGTCCAGCAGCTCGCGCAGGGGTACGCCGAGCCAGCGGGCGTTGCCGATCAGATCCCCGCCCACCTCGTTGGAGACGCAGGCCAGCGTGATGTACCGCTCGACCAACGGCCGGGCCAGCAGGTCGGCGTAGCTGTAGGTGCGCTCGGTACGGACCCGCCCGTGGATCCGCAGCCGCCAGGTCGCCGGGTCCACCTGGGGCACCACCAGCGCGGTGTCGATCCGGTAGAACCCGAAGTTCGAGGTGACGTACGGCGCGAGCTGGGCCATCGAGAGGTCCGCGCCCGCCGGCAGGGCCGGTGCGGGGACAGCCGGCGCGGGCAGCCGGATCGCCTCCCGGGCGGCGGACACCCCACGTCGCCCGGCCAGCCAGCGCCCGCCGAGACCGGCCACCGTGGCCGTGCCGAGCAGCAACCCGGCGCCGGTGAGGAACCGTCGCCGTGACTCCGGATCGACCCCCTCGCCCGGCGCCGCCGACTCCGGGGGCGGCACGGCCGACCCCGGCGAGGCAGACGAGACCGGCGGCACGGCCGCCCCCGGCGAGGCCGACGACACCGGCGGCACGGCCGGTTCCGGCGAGGCGGACGGCACCGGTGGGGTGCCGGGCACCGCGCGGCCGTCCGCCGCCGAAGGGCCGGCTGGCGACACCGGTGCCGGTGTCACCGGCTGATGGGACGCGAGTGGGCTGGGTGGGGACCAGGGCCAGGGGTCCAGCTCCAGCGGACCGGCAATGAACAGCCAGAGCACCAGGGCGCCGAGGCCGCCGCCGACCACCGACGGCAGCGCGTCGGCGGCGTCCGCGCCGGAACGGGTCAGGGCGGCGGCCGCACCGACGGCGGCGAACGCCGCGATCCCGGCCAGGCCGAGGGCCAACCGGCGCACCGCCAGCACCCCGAGCAGCGCGGCGAACGCGCCCAGCAGCAGCGCGGTGCCGACCAGCAGGGCGATCTTGTCGGCGGTGCCGAAGATGTCGATGGCGAGCTGTTTCAGCGACTCCGGGACGGCGTCGACGACCACCCCGCCGACCGCGACCAGCGGCGCCGACCGGGGCCCGGTCAGCACCGCCACCGGTTCCGCGATCCCGATCGCGATGGCGGCGGCGGTGACTCCGGCCAGCGCGGCGTACCGGCGCGACGTGGTGCTCATCGGCCCAGTGTGCGCGATCAACTCGGCGGGTCGCCAACCATGTCAGGGTGCGGTAATGATTTGGAGACGGACCGGGGCACACCGCCGTACGACGGTGTGCCCCGGAACGGGTGTCGCTACCGGATCAGAAACCCGGGCCGTGCTGGTGGCCGTGGCCGTGCCCGCCGGCGGCGGCCGGCTCGGCCCGCTCCGGCTTCTCGACCACGAGGCTCTCCGTGGTGAGCAGCAGACCGGCGATCGAGGCGGCGTTGGTGACCGCGTTGCGGGTGACCTTCACCGGGTCGATGATGCCGGCCTTGACCAGGTCGACGTACTCGCCCTTGGCCGCGTCGAGGCCGTTGCCCCACTTCATGTCGGCGACCTTCTGGGTCACGACGTAGCCGTCGTGACCGGCGTTCTGCGCGATCCAGCGCAGCGGCTCGACCAGCGACTTGCGCACGATCGAGACGCCGACCTTCTCGTCACCGGTGAAGCCCAGGTCGTCGTCGAGCACCGGGAGGATCTGCACCAGGGCGGCGCCGCCGCCGGGCACGGTGCCCTCCTCGACCGCGGCCTTGGTCGCCGCGATGGCGTCCTCGATGCGGTGCTTGCGCTCCTTCATCTCGACCTCGGTCGCCGCGCCCACCTTGATCACGGCGATGCCGCCGGAGAGCTTCGCCAGCCGCTCGGCCAGCTTCTCCCGGTCCCAGTCGGAGTCGGAGGCCTCGATCTCCTTGCGGATCTGGGCCACCCGGTCGGCGACGTCGGCCTTCTGGCCGCCGCCGTCGACGATCGTGGTGTTCTCCTTGTCGACCACGACGCGCCGGGCGGTGCCGAGCACCTCCAGGCCGACCTGGTCGAGCTTGTAGCCCAGCTCCGGGGCGACCAGCTCGGCGCCGGTGGAGATCGCGATGTCCTGGAGCATCGCCTTGCGCCGGTCGCCGAAGCCCGGGGCCTTCACGGCGCAGACCTTGAGGGTCTTGCGCAGCGAGTTGACCACCAGGGTGGAGAGCGCCTGGCCGTCCACGTCCTCGGCGATGATCAGCAGGGGCTTGCTGTTCTGCAGGACCTTCTCCAGCAGCGGCAGCAGCTCCTCGATCGCCGAGATCTTCTGGGTGGTGACCAGGATGTACGCGTCCTCAAGGACGGACTCCTGACCCTCCAGGTCGGTGACGAAGTTCGGCGAGATGAAGCCCTTGTCGAACTGGAGACCCTCGGTCACGTCCAGTTCGGTGGTGAGCATCGAGCCCTCCTCGACGGTGATGACACCGTCGCGGCCGACCCGCTCCATCGCCTCGGCGATCAGCTCGCCGATGGTGGAGTCCTGCGCGGAGATCGTCGCCACGTTCGCGATCGACTCCTTGCCGGTGACCTCCGCGGCCCGACCGAGCAGCGCCTCAGAGATCTTGGTGGCCGCCGCGTCGATGCCCCGCTTGAGCCCGGCCGGGTTGGTCCCGGCGGTCACGTTGCGCAGGCCCTCGCGAACCATGGCCTGGGCCAGCACGGTCGCGGTGGTGGTCCCGTCGCCGGCGACGTCGTTGGTCTTGGTCGCCACCTCCTTGACCAGCTGCGCGCCGAGGTTCTCGTAGGGGTTGGTGAGCTCGATCTCCTTGGCGATGGTCACACCATCGTTGGTGATCGTCGGCGCACCGAATTTCTTGTCCAGGACGACGTTGCGCCCGCGCGGGCCGAGGGTGACCTTGACCGCGTCCGCGAGGGCGTTGACACCGTGCTCCAGCAGGTGCCGGGCGTCGTCCGAGAAGCTCAGGATCTTCGCCATGAATGTCCCTTCGAAGCGCCACTGCCCCGGCCCGGCGAGCCGGACCGGGGCAATGGCACTGATCGGTTGCTTACTTCTCGATGACCGCGAGGACGTCGCGGGCGGAGAGCACCAGGTACTCCTCGCCGGCGTACTTGACCTCGGTGCCGCCGTACTTCGAGTAGAGAACGGTGTCGCCGACCTTGACGTCGAGCGGCACACGGTTGCCGTTGTCGTCGATCCGGCCCGGGCCGACAGCGAGGACAGTGCCCTCCTGCGGCTTCTCCTTGGCGGTGTCGGGGATCACGATGCCCGACGCCGTGGTGGTCTCAGCCTCGTTCGCCTGGACCACGATCCGGTCCTCGAGCGGCTTGATCGCAACCTTGGTCGCGGTAGTCACGGGCATACCCTCCTGGGGTATTGGTTTCGTTGCTGGCCGGCGGGGCCGACCAGCGTCAATCTGCCACATGCCACCGGGCGGGGCCGTCGTCGCGGGTGCCGGTCCGCCTGGCGTTTCGCACCCGGGTCGTGAAACCCGGAAGCTGGCACCCTCAGGGTGAGAGTGCTAATCGCAGGTTATTCCGTGGCTAGCACTCCGTCAAGGAGAGTGCCAACGCACCGTTCGCCGTGTCGCCACAGATCCGCCAGTCGTTACCGCAACACGCCGGGAACACCTCGCCACAGAGTGGCCATCTCCCTACCGTCGGTTGCCTCCACCAGAAGCCGCGGAAAGGGGAGCCGAGTGTCCCGGATACCGACACTGACGTTCCTGCACGAACAGCTACGCCGCGCACGCCAGGCGCGCGGGCTCAGCCAGGAGGAGCTGGGCAAACTGATCAACTATTCATCGTCGTACGTGAGTGCGGTCGAGACCGGGCAGAGCCCGGTCAAGCCGGACTACGTCGGCCGCATCGACTCGACCCTGGACACCGGCGGTCTCTTCGTCGGCATGCTGGAGCTGATCCGCTTCCACGCCGCGCCGGACTGGTTCCGCCCGTGGGACGAGAATGAGCGGGAGGCGGCGGCGCTGCGCTGGTACGACCCGACGGTGATCCCCGGCCTGCTCCAGACCGAGGGGTACGCGCGGGCGATGCTCGGCGTGGGCGGCGAGCTGACCGCCGACGAGGTGGAGACGCGGGTGGTCGCCCGGCTCGCCCGGCAGTCCCTGCTGGCCGCCGAGCCGCGTCCGCACCTCGTCGCGGTGCTGGAGGAGCACACGCTGCGCCGGCAACTCGGCGACCGGGAGACCATGCGCGAGCAGCTACAGCATTTGCTGGCTGTGGGCACCGAGCCGAACGTGCAGGTCCGGGTCGTGCCGGCCGACGCTCCCTGGCATGTCGGGCTCAACGGCCCGTTCATCCTGGCCCGGCTCCAGAACGGGGCCGAGCTGGCCCACCTGGACAACCAGCTCCGGGGGCAGACCGTGGACAGCCCGAACGACGTTGCCGCCCTGGAGCGGCGCTGGGAGACTGTGACCGGCGAGGCGCTGCCATGCCGGCAGTCCGCCCGGCTGATCGAGGAAGTGGTGCAGACATGGACCTGACCCACGCCACCTGGCGCAAGTCCTCCCGCAGCAACAGCAACGGCGGCGCCTGTGTCGAGGTCGCCGACAACCTGCCCGGCGTGGTCGCCGTGCGCGACAGCAAGGACCCGGCCGGGCCGGCGCTCACCTTCCCCCCGGCGAGCTGGCGGGCCTTCGTCGCCGCCACGCCCACCGACTGACACCACTGTCCGGCCAGTCCGGTCGGCCCGGGACAATGCTCGGGTGGATCTCGACCAGTTGGCGGCGCTGCGTACCCCCGAGGGGTCGGCCGCGCTCGCGGCGGCGGCCGGGCTGGCCGGCGGTGACCCGCTGGTCGCGGCGTCGGCCCTGCGCGCGACCGGTGTGCCGCCGGCACTGGCCTCGGCGGCACTGACCCAGGCCGAGCTGCGCCATCGGGCGGTCGGCAAGTTCGGCCCGGCCGCCGCCGGGATGTTCCTCACCCGCGCCGGGCTGGAGCAGGCCACCCGCCGGGTGGTCGCCGACCGCCGGGCCGCCCGGCTGCGCGCGGCCGGCGTGCGTACCCTGGCCGACCTCGGCTGCGGGCTCGGTGCCGACGCGCTCGCCGCGGCCCGCGCCGGCATCCGGGTGTACGGGGTGGAGGCCGATCCGGTGACCGCCGCGATGGCCGCCGCCAACGCCGCGGCGCACGGGCTGGCCGAGCTGTTCACGGTCGAGTGCGGCGACGCCACCACGTTCGACGTCTCCCGGGTCGACGGGGTCTTCTGCGACCCGGCCCGTCGCCGGGCCGGCACCGGGCGGCGGATCTTCGACCCGCGCGCCTACTCGCCGCCGTGGGACTTCGTCACCGGGCTCGCCGAGCGGGTGCCACGCACCGTCGTCAAGGTGGCGCCGGGCCTGGATCACGCGCTCATCCCGGCGGGCGCGGAGGCCGAGTGGGTCGGCGTGGACGGCGACCTGGTCGAGGCCGCGCTCTGGTGCGGCGAGCTGGCGGAGGTGCCCCGCCGCGCCACGCTCTACCGGCAGGGAGCGGACGGCGACGAGACCCGCCGCCACGAGCTCACCGGCTCGGGCGCCGCCGAGGCTCCGGTCGGCCCGACGCGCCGCTACCTGTACGACCCGGACGCCGCGGTGGTCCGCGCGCACCTCGTCGCCGAGCTGGCCGGCGAGCTGGACGCCACCCTCGGCGACCCGAGCATCGCCTACCTCTACGCCGATCACCCGACCCGCACCCCGTACGCGCGCTGCCTGGAGGTGACCGACGTGCTGCCGTTCTCGCTCAAGCGCCTGCGGGCCCTGCTGCGGGACCGCCGGGTCGGGCGGGTGGAGATCCTCAAGCGGGGTTCCGCGCTCACTCCGGAGCAGCTCCGGCGGGACCTGCGGTTGACCGGTGACGCGGCGGCGAGCCTGGTGCTCACCCGGGTCGCCGGGGCACCGACCGTTCTGATCTGTCAGCCGGTCGACTAGGTTCGCTGACGTGGCGGGACAGGGCACTCCGGCAACGGCACTGCTGGTCAAGCGCGGGATCGCGCATCGCACCCACCCGTACCGGGTGTCGCCGGACGCGCCGAACTACGGCGCGCTGGTGGCGGCGGCGCTCGGCGTACCCCCGGAGCGGGTGTTCAAGTCGCTGGTGACCGAGGTCGACGGCGCGCTCACCGTCGCGGTCGTACCGGTCACCGGCGAGCTGGACCTCAAGGCGCTGGCGGCGGCGGTCGGCGGCAAGCGGGCGACGCTGGCCGAGCGGGCGGTCGCCGAGCGGGCGACCGGCTACGTGCGGGGCGGGATCAGCCCGCTCGGGCAGCGCCGGCGACTGCCGACCGTGCTGGACGACTCCGCGCTGGGCCTGCCGACGATCTATGTCTCCGCTGGCCGGCGCGGTCTGCAACTCGAAGTGGCCGCGACGGATCTGGTGGCGTTGACCGAGGCGCGCACGGCGGCTTTGCAGGCCCGCTGACGGCTGCCGTCCATGGTCATTTCCCCTGGATGATCAGGGAGTGACAGTCGCGTTGCTGAATTGTTATCGCTCCCAACAAACTTGACGCTCCGCCGGTCTTGTGAACCGTGCGCGGGGCGCAATACGTTGCCGGGCACAACAAAAGAACACCTTCCCCCACCCCGAAAGGACCCTGCACATGCGTAAGGGGCTCCTCACCATCGCCGCCGTGGGCCTGCTCACGACCGGCAGCATGACCGCCTGTGGCGGCGACTCCGGCGACGACCAGGCCAGCTCCGCCAAGACCCCCAAGATCGGCGTCATCCTTCCGGACAGCAAGTCCTCCGCCCGCTGGGAGAGCGCGGACCGTCGGTTCCTGGAAGAGGCGTTCAAGGCCGCCGGCGTCCAGTACGACATCCAGAACGCCCAGAACGACAAGACCGCCTTCCAGACCATCGCCGACCAGATGATCACCAGCGGCGTCACCGCCCTGATGATCGTCAACCTGGACTCCGGCACCGGCAAGGCCGTGCTCGACAAGGCCAAGTCGCAGGGCGTCGCCACCATCGACTACGACCGGCTGACCCTGGGCGGCTCGGCCCAGTACTACGTCAGCTTCGACAACGAGACCGTCGGCAAGCTCCAGGGCGAAGGTCTGGTCAAGTGCCTGACCGACCAGAGCGCCAAGAACCCGGTCGTGGCGTACCTCAACGGCTCCCCCACCGACAACAACGCCACCCTGTTCAAGAACGGCTACGACTCGGTGCTCAAGCCGAAGTTCGACGCCAAGGAATACACCAAGGGCCCGGAGGACGCCGTACCGGCCTGGGACAACGCGCAGGCCGCCACGATCTTCGAGCAGCAGCTCACCAAGGCCAACGGCAAGATCGACGGCGTGCTGGCCGCCAACGACGGTCTCGGCAACGCGGCCATCTCCGTGCTGAAGAAGAACAAGCTCAACGGCAAGGTGCCGGTGACCGGGCAGGACGCCACCCCGGAGGGCCTGCAGAACATCCTCGCCGGCGACCAGTGCATGACTGTCTACAAGGCGGTCCGGGAAGAGGCCAAGGCCGCCTCCGACCTGGCCGTCGCGCTCGCCAAGGGTGAGAAGAAGGAGACCGGCCAGACGGTGAAGGACCCGGAGGGCGGCCGGGACGTCCCCTCGGTGCTGCTCACCCCCAAGGCCATCTACAAGGAGAACGTCAAGGACGTCATCGCCGACGGCTACGTGACCAAGGAAGAGGTCTGCTCCGGGACGTACGCCAAGCTCTGCGCCGACGCCGGCATCAGCTGACCGACTCCGCAGTACCCGCCGGGACGACCATCGCCGCCCGGCACGGGAGCACCCCTCCCGTGCCGGGCGGCGCCCGCCGGACGGGCCCCGACCTCCCTTGAGAAGGAGACCCCCCGTGTCCGCGACCCCCCTGCTGGAAGTACGCGGGATCGACAAGAGCTTCGGTCCCGTCCAGGTGCTCCGCGACGTCGCCCTCACCGTCCACCCGGGCGAGGTGACCGCACTGGTCGGCGACAACGGCGCTGGCAAGTCGACCCTGGTGAAGTGCATCAGCGGCATCCACCCCACCGACGCCGGCGAGTTCCTGTTCAACGGCGAACCGGTGCACATCGGCAACCCGCGCGACGCCGCCGCGCTCGGCATCGAGGTCGTCTACCAGGACCTGGCGCTCTGCGACAACCTCGACATCGTGCAGAACATGTTCCTCGGCCGGGAGAAGCGCAGCGGCATCGTGCTGGACGAACCGACAATGGAACAACTCGCCGCCGAGACGCTGGCCGGGCTCTCCATCCGCACCGTCACCTCGCTCCGCCAACACGTCTCCAGCCTCTCCGGCGGTCAGCGCCAGACCGTGGCCATCGCCAAGGCGGTGCTGTGGAACAGCAGGCTGGTCATCCTCGACGAGCCGACCGCGGCGCTGGGTGTGGCACAGACCGCCCAGGTGCTCGAACTGGTCCGCCGTCTCGCCGACAACGGCCTGGCCGTGGTGCTCATCTCGCACAACATGAACGACGTCTTCGCCGTCTCCGACCGGGTCGCCGCGCTGTACCTCGGCCAGATGGTCGCCCAGGTGAAGACCACCGACATCACCCACGCCCAGGTGGTCGAACTGATCACGGCCGGGCGCTCGGGCGGGCTCGGCCTCGCCACCGACGCGGGCACAGGCGGCAACGGCAACGGCGCACAGCCGGCCGACTCGAACTCAGGAGGCGACCGATGACCACCACCGCCGTGCGGAAGGGCGGCCCCGCGGCCGTCACACCGGCGCCGACCGTCGGGGGCCACGTCCGCAACTACTGGAGCCGGGTACGCGGTGGCGACGTCGGCGCGCTACCGGCCGTGCTGGGCCTGATCGTGCTCTGCACCGTCTTCGCGGTCATGCGGCCGTCGTCGTTCCTGTCGGCCGGCAACTTCGCCAACCTCTTCACCCAGGGCGCGGCGGTCACGCTGATCGCGATGGGTCTGGTCTTCGTGCTGCTGCTCGGCGAGATCGACCTCTCCGCCGGCTTCGCCAGCGGGGTCTGCGCGGCGGTGCTGGCCAATGTGGTCACCGTGCTCGGTTACCCCTGGTGGGTGGCCGTGCTCGCCGCAGTCGCCACCGGTCTGGTCATCGGCACCGGTCTCGGTCTGCTCGTCGCGAAGATCGGAATTCCGTCCTTCGTGGTCACCCTCGCCGGCTTCCTCGCCTTCCAGGGCATCGTCCTGCTGCTCGTGAAGGAGGGAACCAACATCTCCGTCCGGGACGAGGTGCTGGTCGCCATCGCCAACCGCAACCTCAGCCCCGTCCTGGGCTGGGTGCTGGCCGCCCTCGCGGTCGCCGGGTACGGGACGGTGCAGCTGCTGCGGCACCGCAACCGGGTGGCCCGCGGTCTGATCACCGACCCGATCGCGGTGGTGGCGCTCCGGATCGGCGGGCTGGCCGTCATCCTCGGCACGGCGGTGTACGTCCTCAACCTGGAGCGCAGCCGCAACGTACTGATCGTCTCGCTCAAGGGTGTGCCGATCGTGGTGCCGGTCATCGCGGTGCTGCTGATCGTCTGGACCTTCGTGCTCCAACGCACCAGCTACGGCCGGCACATCTACGCCGTGGGCGGCAACCGGGAAGCGGCCCGCCGGGCCGGCATCAACGTCGACCGGATCCGGATCTCGGTGTTCGTGATCTGCTCGTCCATGGCCGCCGTCGGTGGCATCGTGGCGGCCAGCCGGGCCAACTCGGTCGACCCGAACACGGGGGGCAGTAACGTACTGCTCTACGCGGTCGGCGCGGCGGTGATCGGCGGCACGAGCCTCTTCGGCGGCAAGGGCCGCGTCCTCGACGCCGTGCTCGGCGGCGCGGTGGTCGCGGTCATCGAAAACGGAATGGGCCTGATGGGGTACAGCGCGGGAGTCAAGTACGTGGTCACCGGCGTCGTGCTGCTGCTCGCCGCGAGTGTCGACGCCGTCTCCCGCCGCCGCGCGGCGGCCACCGGCACCCGCTGACCGCGGGAGGTAGCACCGCGATGCGCCCGGCACCAAGCCAGGACGAGGTCCGACGGCAGAACCTCGGAGCTCTGCTGCGGCACGTGCACGTCCACGGGGCGACCACACGTGCCGAACTCACCACCACGCTGGGCCTGAACCGCAGCACCATCGGCGCACTCACCGCCGACCTGGCCGGAGTCGGGCTGGTCAGCGAGGAAGCACCGAGGGAGACCGGCCGGGCCGGACGACCGTCGCTGGTCGTCCGGCCCGAGTCGGACCGGGTGTTCGCGTACGCGTACTCCGTTGAGGTGGATCGGCTGCGCGCCGCCCGGATCGGCCTCGGCGGCGCGGTGCTGGACCAACGGGAGCTGGACCGACCGCGCGGCCTGCTCGCCGCGGAGGCGGCGCCGCTGCTGGCCGGCGCGGTCAAGGAGATGCAGCAGGGCGTACCGCCCGACGCGATCTGCGTGGGCGCCGGCGTCGCGGTCTGCGGCATGGTCCGCCGCGACGACGGCCTGGTCCGACTCGGCCCGACCACCGGCTGGGTGGACGAGCCGATCGGCGCGGCGCTCGGCGCCGAACTGGGCATCGACGTGCCCATCACGGTGGGCAACGTGGCCGACGTGGCCGCGTTCGCCGAGCACGCGCGAGGTGTCGCCGCCGGCTGCGACAACGTCATCTACCTGTACGGCGACGTCGGCGTGGGCGCCGGCATCATCGCCGGCGGGCGTCGGCTGACCGGGCACGGCGGGTACGGCGGCGAGGTCGGCCACATGAAGGTGGTCCGCGACGGCATGCCCTGCGAGTGCGGTTCCCGGGGCTGCTGGGAGACCGAGATCGGCGAGCACGGCCTGCTCCGTGCCGCCGGGCGCTCCGACGCCCGGGGCCGGGACGCGCTGCTGGCGGTCTTCGACGCCGCTGACCGGGGCGACGCCCGGGCTCAGACGGCGGTCCGCCAGGCCGGTGACTGGCTCGGTTTCGGGGTGGCCAACCTGGTGAACGTCTTCAACCCCGAGATGGTCATCTTCGGCGGCACCATGCGCGACCTCTACCTCGCCGCGGCAGCCCAGGTCCGCAGCCGGCTCAACTCCAACGCGCTCGGCGCCTGCCTGGAGCACGTCCGGCTGCGCACCCCCAAACTGGGCAAGGACGCGCCCCTGATCGGCGCCGCCGAGCTGGCCTTCGAACGGCTGCTCGCCGACCCCCTCGATGTGGGCTGATCCGCGTACCCTGTCCGGCGTGGATGTCGAGCTGCGCGCCTCCGACGACGACCGCAACCGGGTGGTCGCCGAGCTGCACCGGCACACCACGGCGGGCCGGCTCACCCTGGACGAGTTCTCCGACCGGGTGGGCGCGGTGTGGAGCGCCCGCACCCTCGGTGACCTGGCCGCACTGACCCGCGACCTGCCGGCCCTGGCCGCCGACGCCTCGGCCGGCGGCGACCCCACCGGGCACGGCCGCCGGGAGCTGCTGGTGCTCTTCGCCGTCGCCGCGCTCACCCTGCTGCTGCTCGGCGGCTTCCTCGCCGTCACCCGCTGACCCGCTGCCCCAACCGGTGAACTGATCGGGCGGTCAGTCCGTACCAGTGGACGGACGGGCAGTCGGCACGCGACTGCCCGGTCCAGACGCGTTTCGGTCCGGACCGAGGAGGCACCGCAGACATGGCACCGCTCAGATCCGCCCGTCGCCGGCCGGGCAACCGGACCCACCGGGCGGCGATGCTGCTCATCGCCGTCATCGCGGGGGTCGGTGTCCTGCCCGGCGTGGCCGTCGCCGCACCCGCCGGCGGGCAGCAGCTCAACGCCGCCGACATGACGCTGCTCAACGGGGTGCGGCTGGCCGGGCTGTGGGAGATGCCGGCCGGTCAGATGGCCGCCGAGAAGGGGCAGTCGGCCAAGGTCCGGGAAATCGGCGCGGGCATCGCCAACGAGCACCAGAAGCTCGACCAGCTCGTCGTGGACGCCGCCAACAAGCTGGGCGCGAGCATCCCGTCCGAGCCGACCGCCGAGCAGAAGGGCTGGCTGTCGGAGATGCAGAAGGCCTCCGGCGCCCGGTTCGACCAGATCTTCGTCACCCGGCTCCGGGTGGCCCACGGCAAGATCTTCCCGGTGATCGGCGCGGTGCGGGCGAGCACTCGGGACGCCACCGTCCGCAAGCTCTGCGACGACGCCAACAGCTTCGTGCTGCACCACATGCAGATGTTGGAGAGCACCAATCTGGTCCGCTGGCCGGAGCTGCCGCCGGCGGCTCTGCCCGCCCCCGGCAACGACGGGCTGCTGGCGGCCGCCGCCGCGAACACCGGCCCGCAGGTCGGTGTCAGCAGCACCGTCGTCTGGCTGGTCTTCCTCGCCGCGCTGGGCACCGGCGGGATCGCCACCTACCGGATGCTGCGCCGCAGCTGACCGTCGGTGCTGCCTAGCTCGTGGCGGGTCGGTCGTCGGGCGCGTCGCTGTGGTGCCAGGAGCGCCACAACGCCGCGTACGAACCACCGGCCGCCACCAGCTCGTCGTGCGGGCCCAGCTCGGTGATCCGGCCGTCCTCCACCACCGCCACCCGGTCGGCGTCGTGCGCCGAGAAGAGCCGGTGCGCGATGGCGATCACGGTACGGCCGGCGAGCACGGCGGCCAGGGAGCGTTCCAACTCCCGGGCGGCACGCGGGTCGATCAGCGAGGTCGCCTCGTCCAGCACCAGGGTGTGTGGGTCGGCCAGCACCAGCCGGGCCAGCGCCACCTGCTGCGACTGCGCCGGGGAGAGCGGGTGGCCACCGGCGCCGACCACGGTGTCCAGCCCGTCGGGAAGCGCGTCGGCCCAGTCCAGGGCGGCGACCGCGGCGAGCGCCGCCCGCACCTGCGCCGGGTCGGCGCCGGGCCGGACCATGGCCACGTTCTCCCGCAGCGAGCCGATGAAGACGTGGTGCTCCTGGGTGACCAACGCGACGTGCGAGCGCAGCTCGTCCAGCGGCAACTCGTCCAGCCGCCGGCCGTCCACGGTCACCGAGCCGCTGCGCGGGGCGTGCACCCCGGCCAGCAGGCGACCCAGGGTGGACTTGCCGGCGCCGGACGGCCCCACCATGGCCAGCTTCTCCCCCGGCCTCGGGATCAGGGTCACCCCGTGCAGCACGTCCCGCCCGGTCCGGTACGCGTACCGGACGTCGCGAGCGGCGAGCTGCTCGACGCCGCCGTCGACGGACGCGGCGGGGGACGGCGCGGTGCCTGCGGGTCGCGCGTCGGCGGCGGGGCTGTCGCCGGTGCGGGCCACCCCCAGCAGCCGGGCCATCGACGCGCCGCCGACCTGGAGCTCGTCCAGCCAGGACAGCAGCCGGTCGACCGGGTCCACCAGCTGCTGCACGTAGAGGGTGGCCGCGGTGACCTGACCGAGGCTGACCCAGCCCCGCAGGTAGAACCAGCCGCCGATCAGCAGCGTGGCGACCACCGGCACCACGTACCCGATCTCGGCCACCGGGAAGAAGACGGTCCGCAGGTTGAGGGTGTACCGCTCCGCCGCGTACGACCGGCGGACGTCCACGTCGGTGCGGGCCCGGCGGCGCGCCTGCTGCCGCAACGCCTCGGTGGTCCGCGAACCCTCGACGGTCTCGCTGATGCCGTCGGTGATGTCCGAGTAGGCGGCGTTCTCCCGCAGGTAGCCGGCGGGTGCGCGGCGCAGGTACCAGCGGGTGCCGGCCCAGAGCAGCGGCACCGCCAGCAGGCAGGGCAGCGCGAGCAGCGGGCCGATCAACAGCAGCGCGCCGATCACGAACCCGGTGGTGACCACCGCGATCAGAGTCTCGGGCACCGCCAGGCGGACGGTCCGCGACAGCGCGGAGACGTCCCGGGAGGTACGGGTGAGCAGATCGCCGGTGCCGGCCCGCTCGACGGTGGCCAGTGGCAGGTCGAGGATCCGGTCCACGAACTCCTCACGCAGCTCGGCGAGGACCCTCTCACCGAGTCGGGCCGAGGCCAGGTGGGCGAACCGGACCAGCACCGACTGGGCCAGCACGAAACCGCCGATGAGCAGCGCGGCCCGGTCCACGGTGGACTGACCGACACCTCGGGCGATGCCCTCCACGATGTCGCCGAGCAGCCGCGGCGCGGCCAGCCCGGCGGCTGCGGCCAGCGCGTGCAGGCCGAGCGCGGCGGCCAGCGCGCGCGGGTGCCGGCGGACCAGCGTGCGCGCGTACCGGCGGACCTGCCGCGCGTCGGCGACCGGCAGTGCGGTGGCCATCAGTCCTCCTCCCGGCTGACCGTCGCCCGGTAGCGCGGCTCGCCGTCCAGCAGCTCGGCGTGCGTCCCCTCGGCCACCACCTTGCCGTCCTCCACGAAGATCACCCGGTCGGCTCGGCTGAGCACCAGCGGGCTGGTGGTGCAGACCAGGGTGGTCCGGCCGGCGCGCGCGTCACCCAACCGCTGCGCGATGCGCGCCTCGGTGTGCGCGTCGACCGCGCTGGTCGGCTCGACCAGCAGCAACGTCTCCGGGTCGGCGACCAGCGCGCGGGCCAACCGCAGCCGCTGCCGCTGCCCCCCGGAGAACTCCCGGCCACGCTCGGCCACCGCGCTGTCCAGCCCGTCGGGCAGCGCCTCGACGATGTCCGTGGCGCTCGCCGCCACCAGCGCCGCGGCGAGTGCCGCGTCGTCGCCCCGGTCGTGCGGGTCCAGCTCCGTGCGGAGCCGGCCGGTGAACAGATGTGCGTCGTTGTCGGCCACCAGGATCCGCGCGCGCACCGTCGCCAGTGCCAGCGACCGCAGCGGTACGCCGTGCAGCGTGGCGTCCGAATCGGTGTACCGGCCGAGCCGGTCCACGATCGTGGCCGCGTCCTCGGGGGCGGTGGCGGCCAGCGCGGTGAACCGGCCGGGGAGCAGCACCACCCCCGAGTCGGGGTCGGCCAGCTCACCCGGCCCGTCCGGCAGCGCCACCGGCTGCGCCGGATCGACCAGCTCCGGGGTGAGTTGCAGCAGCCGGACCACCCGGCGGGCCGACACGTGCCCACGGGTCAGCTTGTCGACCGCCTCGGTGAGGTTGCGCAGCGGGCTGACCAGGAACGCGGTGTAGCCGTAGAAGGCGACCAGCTGCCCGGCGCTGATCTGGTCACGCAGCGCGAACCGGGCGCCCAGCCAGGTCACCAGCACCAGGAAGGCACCGGGCAGCAGCACCTGCGCCGCCTCCAGCAGCGACTCCACCCGCGCCACCCGCAGGCCACGCGTACGCAGCTCCTGCGACCGGGTCCGGTAGCGGGCGGAGAGCACCGGCTCGCCCCCGACGCCCTGCAGCACCCGCAGCCCGGACACGATGTCGCCGGCCCGGGTGGTCAGCGCTCCCTCCGCGTCCCGGTACGCCTGCTGCTGGCGGTGCAGCGGCCGGATGAGCAGCGCCACCACGGCCATCAGCAACGGCACGCCGAGCACCACGACCAGCCCGAGCGGCATCGAGGCGTTCAGCAGGATCACCGCGACGGTGGCGATCGCGACCAGCGAACCGGCGCCCCGGGCGGTGATGTCGATGGCGTGCCCGATCTGGCCGATGTCGGCCGTGCCGATGCTCACCACCTCGCCGGCGGCCACCCGGCGGGGCAGCGCGGCTCCGAGCCGGTTCGCCGCCTCGACCGTCAACTGCACCGTGCGGTATGCCCCGGCCAGCCAGTTGTGCACGGCGCAGCGGTGCCGCAGGATCCCTGCTGCCGCTTGGAGCACGCCCAGCCCGAGCAGCACCAGACCCCAGGTGAGCAGGGCGTCCTCGTCGCGGCGTGCCAACCCGTCGACGGCCCGGCCGACGGCGGCCGGCATCAGCGCCTGCGCCACCATCCACACCACACCGAGCGCGATGCCGGCGGTGAACAGCCGCTTGTGCCGTCCGGCCAACCAGATCAGGTAGCGGGTCGCCGACCGGGCATCGGGTACGCCGGGTTCGCCGGCCGGTGAGAAGCGCATAGCGGCTCGACGCTAGGCGGCGACACTGGCCCGGGCGAATCAATTACCGCCCGAAGGCGCCGAAGGTGCCGCAGCTCACGGCGCGGGCGGGGTCGACGGGTCAGCGGTCGACCTGGGTGAAGTCCCAGGAGTGCGGGGCGCGGGCCACCAGCAGAGCCGGCGGATCCGGTAACGGGCGCGGGTTGCTGCGCCACTTGGAGATGACCACCACCCGGTGGTCGGTGGAGGAGAAGACCTCGCTGGACACGTGCAGCGGGTCGTGCTCCAACTCGGGCAGGGCGGTGTCGCACACCCAGGTGATCAGGTCGGCGACGCCGTACGCCTCGGCGCGCGCCTCCCACATCCGCACGATCATGTCCGTCGCCTCCGTCACACGCTGACCGTGGTCAACGGCAGCGCCGAGTCGGCCGGCAGGTCCAGCCGGCTGGGCGCCACCCCGGCGGCGACCAGGTGCGACCCGAGCGCGGCAACCATCGCCCCGTTGTCGGTGCACAGCTTCGGCCGGGGCACCCGGACCCGGATGCCGTACTTTTCGGCCCGCTGCTCGGCCAGAGCTCGCAGCCGCGAGTTCGCCGCCACGCCCCCGCCGATCACCAGGGTCTCGATTCCGTTCGCCCGGCAGGCGGCGAGCGCCTTGGTGGTCAGCACGTCACACACGGCCTCCTGGAAGGACGCGGCGACATCGGCCACCGGCACGGGCTCGCCGGCGCGCTGCCGCGCCTCGACCCAGCGGGCCACCGCCGTCTTCAGTCCGGAGAACGAGAAGTCGTACCGGTGCGCGGCTAGGTCCTTGGCGGCGGTCAGGCCGCGCGGGAAGGCGATCGCGGCCGCGTCGCCGGCCCGGGCCTCGCGGTCGATGGGCGGTCCACCCGGGAACGGCAGCCCGAGCAGCCGGGCGACCTTGTCGAACGCCTCGCCGGCCGCGTCGTCGATGGTGGCGCCGAGCGGGGTGACGCCCCGGGCCAGGTCGTCGACCAGCAGGAGGGACGAGTGCCCGCCGGACACCAGCAGCGCGATGGCGGGTTCGGGGAGCGGACCGTGCTCCAGGGTGTCCACGGCGACGTGCGCCGCCAGGTGGTTGACGCCGTACACCGGCTTCTCCGCGGCGACCGCGTATCCCTTGGCGGCGGCGACGCCGACGAGCAGCGCGCCGGCCAGCCCGGGGCCGGAGGTGACCGCGATGGCGTCGATGTCGGCCAGGGTGACGCCGGCATCGGCCAGCGCCCGGTCCATGGTCGGCACGATGGCCTCGAGGTGGGCCCGGCTGGCCACCTCGGGCACCACGCCCCCGAACCGGGCGTGCTCCTCGACGCTGGAGGCGAGCGCGTCGGCCAGCAGTGTGTGCCCTCGCACGATGCCGACGCCGGTCTCGTCGCAGGAGGTCTCGATGCCCAGGATCAGCGGTTCGTCAGCCATGGTCGTGTGGTCCGTCCCCGGTCGACTCGGCGACGCGCTGCATGACCAGCGCGTCGGTGTTGCTCGGTTGGTAGTAGCCGCGCCGCACCCCGATCGGCTCGAACCCGTACATCGCGTAGAGCCGCTGGGCCGGAGCGTTGTCGATGGCGACCTCCAGCAGGGTGCTGCGGGCGCCGACCCGGGCCGCCTCGGCGAGCAGTTCCTCCAGCAGGGCACGGCCGACGCCGCGCCGCTGCGCGTCGCGGCGGACCGCGATGTTCTGCACCCACACCTCGTCCGGCGGAGCCCCGGCGAGGCCGGCGTAGCCCAACACCGTGCCGTCGTCGTCGACGGCGACCCGGTAGTGGTGCCCGTTCGCCAGCTCGTTCCAGAACATCGCCGGCGACCACTGCTCGGCACCGAAGAGGTCCGCCTCGATCGGCAGCACCTGGTCGATGTGCCACCAGCGGAACCGGTCCAGCCGCACACTCACGGGAGGACCGGTTTGCGCGCGGTCGCCACCACGGCGTCCGGACGGCGCAGGTAGAGCGGGGTGAGCCGCTCACCGGGTGCGCCGGCCCGGATCCGCTCGGCGGCGAGCAGCGCCAGCACGGTGGCGTCCGGGTAGCGCGGCTCGACCCGGACCGGAAGGCTCAGAG
The DNA here is from genome assembly GCF_053599855.1 of Micromonospora sp. NPDC005161. Taxonomy (NCBI): domain Bacteria; kingdom Bacillati; phylum Actinomycetota; class Actinomycetes; order Micromonosporales; family Micromonosporaceae; genus Micromonospora; species Micromonospora sp. NPDC005161. The sequence goes on along the minus strand of NZ_JBSFYQ010000021.1, from coordinate 47,453 downwards.
TCTCGGCGTACCGGTGTGCACCGTCACCGACCGCGACCGTCGCTCCCAGTTCCCGGGCGCGGGCGGCGGCCACCGCGGGCGTGGAAACCTCGGGTCCGACGATCCGCTGGCCGGCGCCGTCGTAGACGGCCCAGTAGAGCTCCTTGCGCCGAGCGTCGCTGGCGGCCAGCACCGGCTCGCCGGCTGCCGCCGGGTAGCCGATGCCGTCCAGCGAGCAGACGCCGTACGTCGGGATGTTGAGCACCTGGCCCATGGTGGCGGCGGTGACCAGACCCACCCGCAGTCCGGTGAACGGCCCCGGCCCGAGCCCCGCGACGATGGCGCCCAGGTCCCGCGGGCGCGCGTCGGCGTCGGCGAGGACCGCGTCGACCTGAGGGGCCAGCAGTTCACCGTGCGCGCGGGCGTCGACCGTGCACCGGTGCGCCCGGGACGCCACACCGTCCGCCGAGACCTCCACCAGCGCTGCGGTCACCGCGGGGGTCGAGCTGTCCACCACGAGTACGAGCACGGTTAGCCAGCCTAGCCGCCCCAGCCCGGCCCACCACCCGGTGGCCCCGGCGAAGGCGCGGGGCTTGGGTCAGGGGGCCGGTCACCCCCCTGAGCGTGATACCTCTCAGGCATATTTATGCCTCACAGGTATCAGGCTCATCAGAGCGAGGCCCGCCGCCCCGAGGCACGTCGTCCTCCTGGGGTCGGCTCCCCACCGGAGCCCCGTGAGTCGACAAGTTGCCTCACCGGTATCGCCGCCGCTTCCCCTGATCCACGATGCCGGGATGTCCTCCACTCGCCTCGTCCCCCTCCTCGGCGCCGTCGTGCGACGGCAACGGCACCTGTGCGAGCTGAGCCAGCGGGAGCTGGCGGACCTGGCCGAGGTCGGCCAGGCAGCCGTCGCCCGGATCGAGCGCGGCGATCGGGCGCCCAGCATCCCGGTGCTGGAGCGACTGCTCGCGGCCATGGACGTGCAGTTGGTTGTCGGGGTCGAACCGCTGGACGCGCACCTCGACGCCCGGATCGACGACCTGGCCGCCCGCCCGATCGCCGAGCGGATCGACGAGCTGGGCCTGCACCGGATGCTGGACCGGCTCACCGACTTCCCACAGGTGATCACCGGAAGCACGGCGGCCCTGCTGCAGGGCGCTCCGGTGCCGGTCGAGGCGCTGGAGATCGCCGTGCGTTGGCAGGACTCGAAACTGTTCACCCGCTGGCTGGAGGCGGCCTACGGCCAGCGGTGGAACGCCCGCTGGGGTGAGTTCGGCGGGGTGTGGTTGGAGCCCGAGGAGCAGGGCGAGCACCTCTGGACGACCCGGTACGGCGAGATCAGGGCCACGATGTGTGACGAACTGCCCGAAACGATCGAGGTACGCCACGGCGGCCGGAGTTACCGGGTCGTGCCGCTGGTAGAGCTGGAGCTGACCGAGCCGCGGGCCGGCGACCTGCTGCGCCGCTACCGGGCCCGGCAGGTCGCCAGCGGGAAGTGACGGTCCCGACCCGTCGGCGGGACCGCGTCAGCCGGCGGTGCGGTCCCAGTCGATGGTGGGCAGGCCGGCGTCGGCCAGCGCCTTGTTGGCCGCGCTGAACGGCCGGCTGCCGAGGAAGCCGCGCGGGTTCATCGGGCTGGGGTGACCGGCCTCCAGCACCACGTGCTGCGGGTTGGTGACCAGCGCGGCCTTCTTGCGGGCATACCCGCCCCAGAGCAGGAAGACCACCCGGTCGGGTGACGCGTCCAACGCTCGAATCGTGGCGTCGGTGAACTCTTCCCAACCGGAGTTGGCGTGCGAGCCCGGAGTGGCCTGACGGACCGTCAGCACCGCGTTGAGCAGCAGCACGCCCTGCGCGGCCCAGCCGTCTAGGTTGCCGCTACGCGGCTTGGGCACGCCCAGGTCCTCGCCCAGCTCCTTGAAGACGTTGCGCAGCGACGGCGGCACCGTCACCCCGTCCCGGACGCTGAAGCTCAACCCGTGCGCCTGCCCGGCCCGGTGGTACGGGTCCTGCCCGAGGATCAGCACCCGGGTGCCCTGCGGCGGGCAGAGCCGGTATGCGGAGAACAGGTCCGCCAACGGCGGGAAGACGGTGTGCGTCGCGTACTCCCGGGCGACGAACTCGGCCAGCGCGGCGGCGCGGGCCGGATCCAGGTGGGGGGTGAGCACGGCACGCCACTGCTCCGGCAGCAGGGCCAGCAGATCCAGGGCGGGGGCGTCGTCGGGCATCGGGAACCTCTCACAGCGCGGGTCGGTCCCCCACACTCTAGGCATCGGGTACGACAGCGGCCCGGCGGCCTAACCCAGGTCGGCGAGCCGCCGGGACCAGTCGCCACCGACCGGGTCCAGCTCGACGATCCGGGTGTCGTCGTCGCGGCGGTCGATGCGGACCCGCAGGTGCGCGTCCACCAACTGCTCCACCAGCCCCTCGCCCCACTCCACCACGGTCACCGACTCATCGACCGATGCGTCCAGGTCCAGGTCGTCGATCTCGGCGCGCGGGTCCGTGGCGTCACCCAGCCGGTACGCGTCGGCGTGCACCAGGGCCACCCGGCCACCCCGTGCCGGATCGGGCCGGTGCACCCGGGCGATCACGAACGTCGGCGAGGTGACGTCTCCGAGCACCCCGAGCCCGGCGCCGACGCCCTGGGTGAGGGCGGTCTTGCCGGCGCCCAGCGGCCCGGTCAACAGCACCAGGTCACCGGCGCGCAGCAGCCCGGCCAACCGGCGGCCGAACTCCCGGGTGTCCTCGACGGTCGGGAGCTTGACGACGTGACTCACCGTTCCTCCACGCTCTCCAGTGACTCGAGGAACCCCGCCAGCGCGGTGTTGACCTCGTCCGCGTGCTCCAGCATCACCACGTGCCCGCTGTCCTGGATCTTCACGAACTCGGCGTGCGGCAACCGCCGGACGATCTCCTCCGAGTGTGTCACCGGAGTGATCATGTCCTTGTCGCCGACCACCACCAGCACGGGGGTGTCGGCCAGCGCCGCGAGCGCCGGGAAGCGCGAGTGGGTCGCCAGGGTCCGCAGGTAGCGGGTCACCGTGTCGGCCGAAGTCCGGGAGTTCATCGTCTCCACGTAGGACACCAGCGCCGGGCTGGGCTTGCGGGTGCCGAAGCCGTACTTGCGGGTCAGCAACCAGGCCACGTTCGAGGTCGACTTGCGGGCTTTGTCGATCACCGGCCCGCCGTACCGGGTGGCGTTGCTGACCATGAACAGCACCGGGCCGCCGACCCGGCCGAGCAGCGCCGGCGCGACCAGCTTGGTCTCCGCGATCAGCCCGCCCGAGGTGGCCATCAGCACCGTACCCACCACCCGGTCACCGAACAGCTCCGGGAACAACTCGGCGAACGCCATGATGGTCATGCCGCCCATCGAGTGACCGACCAGCACCAGGGGCCCCTCGGGCGCGGTCCGGTCGATCACTCGGCGCAGCGTCTGGCCGAGCGCGGCGAGGTCGTACTCGCCGCTCTCCAGCCGGCCGGACCGACCGTGACCGGGCTGGTCGTACGTCACGATCCGGTAGTCGCCGCGCGCGGCGAGCATCTGGCGCTGGAAGTGGAACGTGCCCATGTCCAGGCAGAAGCCGTGCACCAGCACCACCGTCGGGTGCCCGGGCACCGGCCGGGTCGGCTCGACCACCTCGACGTGGATGTCGGTGCCGTCCGGCAGCTCCAGCCGGAACGCGTCGTCGTACCGCTGCTCGCCGAACGTCTCGTGCGCGTAGCGGTCCGTCGGGTCGGCCTTGAGCCGGCGGACCAGCGTGCGCTCGGTCGCGACGCCGGCCGCCAGGCCGGCCGCGGCCACTCCGACCGCGGCGCCGACCAGCCCGGCGACCCGGCCGGCAGCGGTCCGCGGTCGTGGAATGCGGTACGGGCTCATGGCCGCTCACCGTCATAGACCCGGGGCACCCGGGTGCTGCCGAACCGGGTGACGATCTCGTAGTTGATCGTGCCGACGGCCTCGGCCCAGTCGTCGGCGGTCGGCTCGCCGTCGGCGCCGCTGCCGAACAGCGTGGCGATGTCGCCGTCGGCCACCGGGTCGTCGCCGCAGTCCAGCACGAACTGGTCCATGCAGACCCGCCCGGAGATGGTCCGCCGCGCGCCGGCGAGCTGCACCGGCCCACTGTTGGACGCGTGCCGGGGCACTCCGTCGGCGTACCCGAGCGGCACCACGGCCAGGTTCGCGTCGCTCGCCGTGGTGTAGGTGTGCCCGTAGGAGACGCCGGTGCCGGACGGCACCCGCTTGGTGAGCATCACGCGGGCCCGGGCGGTCATCGCGGGCCGCAGCCCGTACGTCTCGCCAGCCACCGGGGAGAGCCCGTAGACGGCCAGCCCCGGGCGGACCAGGTCGAAGTGGGTGTCCGGCCGGGTCAGGGTGGCCGCCGAGTTGGCCAGGTGCCGCCAGCGCGGGCGCAGCCCGGCCCGCTCCACCATCGCCAGCCCCTCGTGGAAGACGGCCAACTGCCGGTCCGTGGTCGGGTGGCCGGGCATGTCCGCGTACACGAAGTGGCTCCACACACCGACCACCTCGACCAGGCCGTCGGCCTGCGCCTTGGCGGCGGCGTCGAGCAGCGCCGGCCAGTCGGCGACGGTCGCCCCACCCCGGGACAACCCGGTGTCGATCTTCAGGTGCAGCCGGGCCGGGCGCTCGGCACGCCGACTCGCCTCGATCATCTCGTCCAGTTGCGGCAGGCTGGCCGCCGCCAGGTCCACCCCCGCGCTGACGCCCTCGTGCAGCGGCAGGCCGGGCGCGAGCAGCCAGGCCAGCACCGGCACGGCCACACCGGCCCGACGCAGGGTGAGCGCCTCGTCGAGGGTGCAGACACCGAGCCAGTCCGCACCGGCGTCGATCGCCGCCCGGGCGGCCGGGACCATGCCGTGGCCGTACCCGTCGGCCTTCACCACCGCCATCAGCTCGGCGTTGGTGCCGGACCGGAGTCGACTCACGTTCTCACGGATCGCGTCAAGATCGACGCGTACCTCGGCCTGCCACATGAGCCCAGCCTACTTTCCGCCGTGATCACCGCGGGCGGCGACGCACGTCCCGAGTCGTCGATCCGGTCATCCCGGCCGCAACGCCGCGATCAGCCCAGCCGGGCGACGACCGGACGCAGCGCGGTGGCCACGTCGGGCGCGGTCACCGGCCCGCCTCGGGCCGCCTCCCGGCCGGCCAGCCCGTGCAGGTACGCGGCCGAGGCCGCCGCCCGGTCCGCGGGCACACCGCCGGCCAGCAGCGAGCCGAGCAGCCCGGCCAGCACGTCGCCGGTGCCGCCGGTGGCCAGAACCGGGGTGCCGGTGGGGTTGACGTACGCCCGACCGTCCGGCGTGCCGATCACCGTGCGGTCCCCCTTGAGCAGCACCACCGCGTTCATCCAGGCGGACAGCCGCAGCGCTGCGGCGACCCGGTCCGCGCCGGGCTCCTCCCCGCAGAGCCGGGCGAACTCCCGGTCGTGCGGGGTGACCACGATCGGGGCGTCCCGGCCGCGCAGCCGGTCGGCGAGCGAACCGTCGACCAGCAGGGTCAGCGCGTCGGCGTCGAGCACCACGGGCACCGGCGCGGCCAGCACGGCGCGCAGCTCGGCCGCCGCGTCCTCCCCCGTGCCCAGCCCGGAGCCGCAGACCCAGGCCTGCACCCGGCCCGCGTCGGCGACCCGGCCGGTGGCGATCACCGAGGGATGCTGGTGCAGCACCTCGGCCCGGGCGCCGCCGGCGTAGCGGACCATGCCGGTAGGCCCGGCCAGTGCCCCGCCGACGGAGAGCACCGCTGCCCCCGGGTACGTCTCCGAGCCGGTCGCCAGGCCGACCACGCCCCGGCTGTACTTCTCCGATGCCGGGCCCAGCCTCGGCCACCAGTCGACCAGGTCGGACCACTCGGTGACCCGCAGCGCCGGGGTGCCCCGCAGCCACGGCCGCAGCCCGATGTCGACCAGTTCCACCTGACCGGCCAGCGGGGCTGCCGGCCCGACCACCAGGGCGGGCTTCAGCGCGCCGAAGGTGACCGTCACGTCGGCGCGGACCGCGGTGGGCCGGCCGGACGCGGACAACGGCACGTGCCCGGTGTCCACCGCCACTCCGCTCGGCACGTCCACCGCCAGCACCGTGGCCCGGCCGCCGTCCCGCCCGCGCAGCTCACCGAGACCCTGGACCACCTCGTCCGCGTTCGTCCGCAGCCCGCCGGTGCCACCGATGCCGACGATGCCGTCCAGCACCAGGTCGACCGGGCCGGTCGGGTGGTCCACCAACCGGCCGCCCGCGGCCCGCAGCGCGGCCAGCCCAGCGGCGTGCGCCCGCCCGGGCGTGAGCAGTAGGGCGGACACGGTGACGCCCCGACGGGCCAGCCGCTCCCCGGCGTACAGGGCGTCGCCACCGTTGTCGCCGGAGCCGACCAGCAGCAGCACCTGCCCGCCGTACACCCCGCCCCGCTCCGCGAGCAGCAGCGCGGCCCGACGGGCCAGACCGGCGGCGGCCCGCTGCATCAGCGTGCCCTCGGGCAGCGTGCCCATCAGCCCCGCCTCGGCCGCCCGTACGTCGGCCACCCGCCACACCGATCTCATGCCACCGCCCCATTCCGCTTGCGGGCGGCCGGAACGGCCCACCCGGCCGACGTCACCGTTCCGCGACCACCATCGCCGACGCGATCCCGCCGTCGTGCGACAGCGAGAGATGCCAGCGGTCGACCCCGCGCTCCACGGCCGCCGCCGCCACCGTGCCGGAGACCGTCAGCCAGGGACGGCCGTCCGGGTCGGACACGATCTCGCAGTCGTGCCAGCTCAGATTGGCCGGCGCGCCGAGCGCCTTGGCGACGGCCTCCTTGGCGGCGAAGCGGGCGGCGAGCGACTCCGGCGAGCGTGGATTGCCGGAGCGCGTGTACCGCTCGGCCTCGGTGAAGAGCCGGTCGGCGAGCAGCGGCGTCCGCGCCAGGGACCGGGCGAACCGGTCGACCAGGACGACGTCGATGCCGACCGCGACGATCACCAACCCACCCTACCGGCGTCGGAGGCCGCAGATTAGCCGTCGGCCAGGCGGTGGGCAACGCCTGTGGACAGGTCGGGGTACGGCCGCCAGCGGCCGTCCACAGGGCACTTCGGGGTGTACGTGTCCCGCCTACCGTCGACACGTCGATGCCGATCGCACGCGGGGGTGTGGGATGACAGAGGAGCCGTTGACGGTCCGACCGGAGCTGTTGCGGGGGGTGGCCCGGGCGCTGGACGACGACGCGTACCGGCTGGCGCACGGGCTGGTCGGGGCGCCCGGGCTGGTGGTGTCCGCGCCCGACTGGCCGACCGGCGCGGCGCTGGTCGGGCTGGAGTCGGCGGTGCACGGGTGGCTGGGCCGACTCGGCGGCCTGGTGGCGGTGACCGGCGGAGCGGTCCGGACGGCGGTGGAGTCCTACCGGGCGGTGGACGACCGGGCCGCCCGCCGGCTCACCGCGCTACCCCGGTGACCGCGCCGACTCGCCCGCGTACGGACGGCGGGCCGGCGGGGGCCCGGGGACGCGGCGCGGCGGATCGCGACGGCCCGTCGGCGCCCGCGGTCGGCTACGCCCAGCTCTGGGCCGCCGATCCGGGGTCGTGGCAGGCCGCCGGAGCCGCGTGGGCCGGGCTGACCGCGCTGGTCGAGAGGCGGGCCGGCGAGCTGAGCACGGACGCGAGGGCGTTGCGCGTCGCCTGGTCGGGCCGTGCGGCGACGGCGGCCGACGGTCGGCTCGCGGGGCTGCGCGGCGAGCTGACCTCGATCGCACCCGCGCTGATCGAGGCCGATCAGGTGCTCGCCGAGTTCGCCGGTCGGCTCACGGTGGCGAAGGGCCGGCTGGCCGCGGCGGTGGCCCTGGCAGACGGAGCGGGGCTGCTGATCGACCGGGACGGGCGGGTCGGCGCGGATCCGGCCCGGTCGCGACCACCCGGTGAGCGGGACGGGCCGGCGGCCGCCAGGGTGGCGGCGGCGCTACGGGCGGCGCTGGAGCTGGCCGGGGCGGCGGACCGGGCCGCGACCGCCCGGCTGGGCGAACTCGTCACGGCGGCTCTCGACGGCTGGCAGGCACCGCCGCCGCCCGGCCGGCCTGCGCCGGGTGCCGCCCCGGTCGACGTCCGGGCGTGGTGGGCGGGGCTGACCCCGGCGCAGCGCCGGTGGCTGGTGGGGCACGAGCCGACGCTCGTCGGGCGGCTCGACGGCCTGCCGGTGGCAGCCCGCGACCAGGCCAACCGGCTGCTGCTCGACGCCCGGCGGGAGGAGCTGGTCGCCGAGCGGCGGCGGCTGCTGTCCCGCGTGCCGCCCGGGCCGGTCGGCGCACTGCGGCTGCGCCGGGTCGACGCGCGCCTGGCCGGGCTGGAGGCTCTCGCCGACCGGCTGGGCGAGCCGCGAGCCCCGCGGGCCTACCTGCTCGGGCTGGACCCGGCCGGCGAGGGACGGGTGGTGGTCTCGCTCGGCGACCCGGACCAGGCCGACCGGGTGGTGACCTACGTGCCGGGGATGACCGCCGGCCTCGACGACGCGCCGGGCGAACTGGCCCGGGTGGCGCGTGTGCAGGGCCGGTGCGCCACGCTCGACCCGGGCGAGCAGACCGCCGGGGTGCTCTGGCTGGACTACGACGCCCCGGACTTTCTGCACGAGGCGGCCACGGCCGGCCAGGCGCGGGACGCCGGTCCGGCGTTGCACCGCTTCCAGGAGGGGCTGCGGGCCAGCCACGAGGGGCCGCCGGCCCGGCAGACCGTGCTCGGGCACAGCTACGGGTCGCTGGTGGTGGGCATGGCCGCCCGGGACCACGGGCTGGCCGCCGACGCGCTGGTCTTCGTCGGCTCACCGGGGGTCGGCGCCGCGCAGGCCGCCGAGTTGGGCGTGCCGGCAGGGCAGGTCTGGGCGAGCAGCGCCCCGGACGACGTGATCCGGCTGACCCGGCCCCCGGCCGACCTGGCCCGGCAGGTGCTGCTCGGCACGTCACCGCTGGCGGCCGCGCTCAACCTGGCCGGGCAGGGCGAGCACGAGCTGTGGTTCGGCCGGGATCCGGCCGGAGCGGGCTTCGGTGGGCGCACCTTCCCCAGCGGGCGGCACGGTCACGTGGGCTACTGGGATCCGGCCAACCCGGCGCTGGACGGCATGGCCCGCATCGTCCTGGGCCGCTGACGGGCCGGGTCAGGCACGACGGAGGCCCCGGTCGCCGCGTGGTGCGACGTCCGGGGCCCGGGTCGGTGGTCAGGCTCGGTTACTCGACGGTGACGGACTTGGCCAGGTTGCGGGGCTGGTCCACGTCGTGCCCCCGGGCGGCGGCGATCTCGGCGGCGAGCACCTGGAGCGGCACGGTGGTGACCAGCGGGGCGAGCAGGGTCGGCGTACGCGGCACGTAGATCAGGTGATCGGCGTACCGGACGACGGCCTCGTCGCCCTCCTCCGCGATCACGATGGTCCGGGCGCCGCGCGCCCGCACCTCCTGGATGTTGGAGACGACCTTGTCGTGCAGCATGCCCCGGCCGACCGGCGAGGGCACCACGCAGATCACCGGCGTGCCCTTGTCGATCAGGGCGATCGGGCCGTGCTTCAGCTCGCCGGCGGCGAAGCCCTCGGCGTGCATGTACGCCAGCTCCTTGAGCTTGAGCGCGCCCTCGAGGGCCACCGGGTAGCCGACGTGCCGGCCGATGAACAGCACGGTGGGCTCGGACTTCAGCTCCCGGGCCAGCTCGCGCACGGGGTCGATCCGGTCGAGCAGCTCACGCAGCTTGCTCGGGATCTCCTGCAACTGCGCGACCACCGCGCCCACCTCGTCGGCGAACTTGATCCCGCGCACCTGGGCGAGGTGCAGGCCGATCAGGTAGCAGGCGACGACCTGGGTGAGGAACGCCTTGGTGGACGCGACGGCGATCTCCGGCCCGCCGTGGGTGTAGAGCACCGCGTCGGACTCGCGGGGGATGGTCGAGCCGTTGGTGTTGCAGATCGCCAGCACCCGGGCCTTCTGGTCCTTCGCGTGGCGCAGGGCCATCAGGGTGTCCATCGTCTCGCCGGACTGGGAGATCACCACGATCAGCGTGGACCGGTCGAGCACCGGGTCGCGGTAGCGGAACTCGCTGGCCAGCTCCACCTCGCAGGGGATCCGGGTCCAGTGCTCGATGGCGTACTTGGCGACCAGGCCGGAGTGGTACGCCGTGCCGCAGGCCACGATGAAGATCTTGTCGACGTCGCGCAGGTCCTGGTCGCTGAGGCGGACCTCGTCGAGGGCGATCTCACCGGTCTCGGTGAGCCGGCCGAGCAGCGTGTCGGCGATGGCCTGCGGCTGCTCCTCGATCTCCTTGAGCATGAACCAGTCGTAGCCGCCCTTCTCCGCGGCCGACGAGTCCCAGTCGATGTGGAAGTCCTTGCCGGTGGCGGGCTGGCCCTCGAAGTCGGTGATCTCGATGCTGTCGCCGGTGATCAGGACGATCTGGTCCTGGCCCAGCTCCACCGCGTCCCGCGTGTGCTCGATGAACGCGGCCACGTCACTGGCCAGGTAGTTCTCCCCGTCGCCCCGGCCGACGACGAGCGGCGAGTTGCGCCGGGCGCCGACGACCGCGCCGGGCACCGCGGCGTCCACCGCGAGCAGGGTGAAGGCGCCCTCCAGCCGCTGGCAGACCACCCGCATGCCGGCGGCGAGCAGCTGCGGGCTGTCGGGCTGGCCGGCGGCGCGCAGGTCGGCCAGCGCGGCGGAGAGCAGGTGGGCGGCGCACTCGGTGTCGGTGTCGCTGGTGAACTGGACGCCGTCGGCCTCAAGCTCGGCGCGCAGCTTGGCGAAGTTTTCGATGATGCCGTTGTGGATCACCGCGACCCGGCCGTCGGGGGCGAGGTGCGGGTGGGCGTTGCGGTCGGTCGGGCCGCCGTGGGTGGCCCAGCGGGTGTGCCCGATGCCGGTGGTGCCGTCACCGATGCCGATCGGGCTGGCCGCGCAGGAGGTCGGGTCGTCGGCGGCCCGCTCGGAGAGCACCTTCTCCAGGTTGGCCAGCTTGCCGGCCTTCTTCTCGATCAGCAGCTGGTCGTCGCAGACGATGGCGACGCCCGCCGAGTCGTAGCCGCGGTATTCCAGCCGCCGCAGCCCGTCCAGCACGATGCCGAGTGCGGGGCGTGCGCCCGCGTAACCCACGATTCCACACATGGCCCGCAGCCTAACCCAGTTTCGCTCACGATGGTTGCTCGAAAGTCGGCTAAACAATCACTGAATCTGAGCGATCGGTGGCTGGTGGGTAACAACGGGACGAGCCACCCCGGTCCGCTCGGGGCGTGCCCGGCGCGACGGGGTTGCGAGGCTTTCCCGGGTACGAAAGTCTCTCGGCGGGTGCGGCGGGTCCTCTCCGCGGCTCGCTCGACCCATACCCACTCCCGCCCGGAGCAGCCATGTCCGACGCGCCCCCGCCCGACCCGTCCCCGACGCCGCCCTCGGATCCGTCTCCCGGCGGCTCGGCGGCACCGGAACCATCGGCCGCCCCGGGTGGCGGCCTCCCACCGGACCCCACCGCACCGCACTCGTGGACCCCGTCGGCACCGCTGCCAGCGCCGGACCCACTGGCTCCAGGGCAACCATGGGCGCCACCGTCACCGTGGACGCCAACCTCACCGACTCCGTCGTGGGCACCGCCCCCGCCCACCCCGCCATGGACGCCCGATCCGTCCGCCGCGCCGTGGACGCCCGCACCCCCCACCCCGCCATGGACGTCCACGCCGCAGCCGCCCGCGGACTGGCCGCCGAGCGCCGGCCAGCCGACACCCCAGGGATGGCCGGTGCCGGGCTATCCGCCGCCCTACACCCACCCCGGGCACCCACCGGCCAGCAGCGCCTCCACGGGCACCGGTCGGGTCGTCGGGATCGTGATCGCGATCGTCGTGACGCTGGTGCTGGCCGTCTGCGGCTGCGCCTGCGGGGCCGGCCTGCTGCTCGAAGCGTCCACCCCGGATCCGATCGCCGGAGAGCCGTACGTCGTTCCCGACGACGGCCGGACCACGCCCACGGCCGAGCCGCCCACCGCCGGACCAACGGCCGTCGCGCCCACCCCCACCAAGAAGCCGATCACACGCCCCACCTCCGGGCCGGCCCCGGTGACGGTGGTCTACGAGGTCACCGGAGCGGGCGAGGCCGACATCTCGTACTACGACGCCGAGAGCGACCTCATCCACGTCGACGACGTGAAGCTGCCGTGGCGCACCACCATCCGAACCAACGGCCGGAGCCGGGTGATGGTGGAAGCCACCTGGCCCGACATCGAATATCAAGGACCTCTCGACTGCACGGTCACGGTCACCGGCACCGGCAAGCCGGTCGTCGACAAGACCCGCGGTTACTGGCGGACCACCTGCACGGCGGAGTGAGGCTCTCGCTTGATCGACACGGGATCAGCGATACCGCGGTATCGGGATGCCGCTGACACCCCGATATCAACGATCTCGAGTCGATCATGTTTCGAAACGGATTGTTGAGGCTGGGGTTCGGCCCGCGGGTGCCCGTAGGCTGGCGCAGGTGACGACGAGCACCGATGTCGACCCGCTGGTGGCCCGGATGCGGCCGTTCGGCACGACGATCTTCGCCGAGATGTCCGCCCTCGCCGTACGGACCGGGGCGGTCAACCTCGGCCAGGGCTTCCCGGACACCGACGGCCCACCGGAGATGCTGGCCGCCGCGGCCGAGGCGCTGCGCGGCGGGCAGAACCAGTACCCGCCCGGGCCGGGGATCCCCGCCCTGCGCGCGGCGGTCGCGGCCCACCAGCGGCGGTTCCACAACCTGGCGTACGACCCGGACGGCGAGATCGTGATCACCGCGGGCGCGACCGAGGCGATCGCGGCCAGCATCCTCGCCTTGTGCGAGCCGGGCGACGAGGTGGTCTGCTTCGAGCCGTACTACGACTCGTACGCCGCCTCGATCGCGCTGGCCGGCGCGGTCCGGCGGCCGGTCACCCTGCGCCCCGCCGCCGATGGTCGGTACGCCTTCGACCCGGCCGAGCTGCGCGCGGCGTTCGGCCCACGCACCCGGTTGGTGCTGCTCAACTCGCCGCACAACCCCACCGGCAAGGTCTTCACCCGGGCCGAGCTGGCACTGGTCGCGGAGCTGTGCCAGGAGTACGGCGCGTACGCGGTCACCGACGAGGTGTACGAGCACCTGGTCTTCACCGACGCGTCGGGCCCGCACGTGCCGCTGGCCAGCCTGCCCGGGATGCGGGAGCGGACTTTGCGCATCTCCTCGGCCGGCAAGACGTTCTCGTGCACCGGCTGGAAGGTCGGGTGGGTGAGTGGTCCGGCGGCGCTCGTCTCGGCGGTGCTGCGGGTGAAGCAGTTCCTCACCTTCGTCAACGCCGCCCCGCTGCAACCCGCGGTCGCCGTGGCGCTGGCCCTGCCCGACGACTACTACACCGGCTTCCGGGACGGGCTCCAGCAGCGCCGTGACCAGCTCGTCGGCGGTCTCACCGACGCCGGGTTCGAGGTGCTGGTGCCGGAGGGCACGTACTTCGTCACCGCCGACGTCGCCGCCCTCGGCGGTCGGGACGGGGTGGAGTTCTGCCGTTCGCTGCCGGAGCGCTGCGGCGTGGTGGCCGTGCCCACCCAGGTCTTCTACGACGACCAGGAGGCCGGCCGGCGGCTGGTCCGGTTCGCCTTCTGCAAGCGCCCGGAGGTGCTGACCGAGGCGGTCACCCGGCTGCGCGGGCTGCACTGACCGGTGGGGTCAGCCGGCCGCGCGGGCCGGTCCGGCGTCGTCCGCCCGCGGGGGCGGCGAGGCGTCGCCGGCGGACGCCGTGATCTCCGACGGTGTGACCGCCAGGGTGGCGAGCAGCGCGCCGCTGTCGGCCAGCAGCACCGCCTCGGCATCGTCGACGAAGGCGAGGTCGGCCTCAACGTGCCGGCTCGCCGCGGCGAGCAGCAGCCCGACCACCGGGTCGCCGGCCCTGCGGCGCAGCCCGTCGAGGTTGCGCAGCTCGCGGAGCAGGTGCCCGCGTTGGTTGCTCAGCACGGTGCGGACGGTGTGCGCGGAACCCGATCGGGCGGCAGCGGTGACCTTGAGGAAGAAGTCGTCCCGGAAGCCGCCGCTGCGCGGGCTCGGCTCGTTGAGCCATCGGTCGAGTTCGGCCCGGCCAGCGGGAGTGATCTGGTAGACCACCCGGTCGGGTTTGACCTGCTGGGCCTGCCGCTCGGCGACCACCAGGCTGTCCCGGGAGAGCCGGTCGAGGATCTGGTAGAGGTGGCCGATGTTGAGCGACCCCCACTGTGGACCCGTGGCGGCCTCGAAGGCGCCTTTCAGCTCGTAGCCGTAGCTCGGGCCGCGTGCGAGCAGTGCCAGGACCGCGTGCTGGATCGCCACCGTCTCCTCCGATTCCACTGGCCGACCGGACCAGGTCTTGCATTGTGACAATGTAACGCGCAGAGTGTGAGGTGGCACACGGGGAGGCGCGACATGCTGGGGTTCATCTGGGGGCAGCTACGCGGCCGTGCTGGGCGGTCGGTGGCGCTGCTGGCGGGGGTGCTGGTGGCGACCACCGGCTTCGTCGTCCTGACCGGCGCCACCACCACCTCCCGCCTCGACGTCACCGGCGCGGTGGAGCGCAACACCCGAGCCGCCTACGACATCCTGGTCCGGCCCAAGGGGGCGCGCACACCGCTCGAGGCCGAACGCGGGCTGGTCCGCCCAAACTACCTCTCCGGCCTCTTCGGCGGCATCACCCCCGCGCAGTACGAGCAGGTGAAGGGGCTCGCCGGCATCGACGTCGCCGCGCCGATCGCCATGCTGGGCTATTCGACCTCGACGGTGCCGGTCCGATTCGACGTGACCAGCGCGGTCGACCCCTCGCTGGAGCAGCAGGTCATCCGGCTCAACCCCACCTTCACCGCCGAGCGAGGGCTCTCCACCGCCCCCAGCAGCCCGCGCTACGTGTACGTGACCAAGCGCCCGCTGCTCTATCCCGAGTGGGGCGGCGACGTGAACGATTCCTCGTCTCCGTACTCGGACGGCAAGACGTACAAGTACGACGACTATTGCGGGCAGGTCCCACGGGAGGTGCTCCCCGGTGGACGCAGCGAACCGATCTGCGACCCGCGCCTGACCGTGCGGACGGCGAACGGTGGGCTGACCTCCGAACGGGAGGACTGGAGCGTCGACACCGTCCGGCTCCTGCCCGACGGGCGCTTCGAGGCGAACCGCTGGTTCCCCGGCCGCGCCGAACGCGTCGTCACTGACCAACTGGTGGTCACCTACCGGGTGACGGTGCCGTTCCTGCTGGCGGCGGTCGACCCCGACGCGGAGCAGCGCCTCGTCGGCCTGGACGACGCGGTGACCGAGGGCCGCTCGCTCCGGCTCGACGACACGGCCACCGAGACCTCTCCCGGGCCCAATGTGACCGAGCGGTCGGTCCCGGTGTTGAGCACCAGCCGTCCCTACCTCGACGTCACCGTGCGGTCCGCCCTCACCCGGCTGCCGCAGGCGCGACCCGCGGGGCGGCCGATCGACGAGCTGGAGCGGACGCTGGGCAGCGCCACCGGGCTCGGCGTCGGGACCGAGGAGTACGCGCTGACCGACGGGTACCGCGACCTGCTCGCCGAGGGCATCTCCAAGACCGGCTGCTGCACGGGTGATTTACAGACGATCATTCAGGCGGGCGCACCGGAGTACGAGCGGCTCCCCGACGGCACTCTCCGCGCTGTCGCGCGACCACCGTTCGATCACGCGCTCTACGGCGGCGAGAACGATCTCAACTTCCGCTCCCGTCCGTGGCTGGCCGACGACAACGGCTTCCGCCCGGTGACCGCGCTTCCTCAGCCGCCGTCGGGCGCGCACCTCCAGGTCCGGCTCTGGCGGACCGTCGGCATCTTCGATCCGGAGAAGGTGAGCGGGTTCAGCGACCTGTCCCGGGTGCCACTGGAGACCTACGAGCCGCCACGCACCGACGGCGCCGACGAACGCAGCCGCCAGGCGCTGGACGGTCGGCCGCTGGAGCCGAGCGGAAACCCGGCGGGCTACCTCTCCTCGCCGCCGCTGATGCTCACCAGCCTGACCGCGGTGCCGAAGCTGCTGGCGGACGACGCCACCCCCACCCGAACAGCGCCGATCAGCGCGATCCGGGTCCGGGTCGCCGGCGTCGACGGCTACACCGACCGGTCCGCCGAGCGGGTCCGGCTCATCGCCGAGCGGATCGCCGACACGACCGGGCTGGACGTCGATCTCACCTTCGGCTCGTCTCCCGCCCCGCAGACCGTGGAGCTGCCAGCGGGCTCGTTCGGCCAGCCCGAGCTGCGGCTCACCGAGCCGTGGTCCGCCCTCGGGGTGGCGTCGGTCATCACCAAGGCCGTCGACCGCAAGAGCCTCGTGCTGTTCGGGCTGGTGCTGGTGGTCTGCGGGCTGTTCCTCGGCAACGCCGTGTCCGCCGCCGTCCGGGACCGGCGCCGCGAGCTGGCGGTGCTCGCCTGCCTGGGCTGGTCAGCCCGTCGGATCGCGGCGCTGGTCCTCGGCGAGGTGGCCGCGCTGGGGCTGGCCGCCGGCCTGCTCGCCCTGGGGTTGGCGTTCCCCCTGGCCGCCGCGCTGGACATCGGGATCGGTTGGCGTCAGGCGGTGCTCGCCGTACCGGTGGCTCTGCTGCTGGCGCTGGTGGCGGGCCTGGTCCCGGCGCTGCGGGCCGCGGGCGCCCACCCGGCCGCCGCCCTGCGACCGCTGGTGGCCCCGGCCCGCTGGGTGCGTCGGCCCCGCGGCCTGTTCGGGATGGCCCTGGTCAATGTGATCCGCACCCCCGGGCGCACCCTGCTCGGGGCGGGCGCGCAGGCCATCGGGCTGGCCGCGCTCACCCTGGTCAGCGCCGCCGCCTACGCCTTCCGCGGCGCGATCGTCGGCAACCTGCTCGGTGACACCGTCTCGCTGAATGTGCGGGGCGCGGACACCCTGGCCGCGGTCGTCACCGTCCTGCTCGGCGCGGGCGCCGTCGCCGACGTGCTGTACCTGAACGTCCGGGACCGCGCCGCGGAGTTGTCCACCCTGCGCGCGGTCGGCTGGACGGACGCCGCGCTGGGCCGCCTGGTGGGTTACGAAGGGCTCCTCATCGGCGCGCTCGGGACGGTGGCCGGCGCCGGGCTCGGGCTCGCCGGGGCCGCCTGGTTGGTCGGTGGCCTGCCGAGCGCCCTGGTCCTGGTCGCCGCCGCGGTGGCGCTCGGCGGGGTGCTGGTCACCTGTCTCGCGGCGCTCGTGCCGGCCGCGTTGCTGCGCCGGCTCCCGACCGCAGGGCTACTCGCAGAGGAGTGACGATGGAGGCAACGACGGGCAGCACGGTCCGGACCCTCGGGCTGACCCGGCAGTTCCGCACCGGAGCGGAGCGGCTGACCGCGGTCGACGACGTCTCGCTGGAGATCACGGCCGGGTCGGTGGTGGCACTGACCGGTCCCAGCGGCTCCGGCAAGTCGACCCTGCTGCACCTGATCGGCGCCATCGAACAGGCCGACAGCGGCACCATCACGGTCGACGACGTGGAGATCACGGCGCTGCGCCGCACCGCGCTGGCCCGGTACCGGCAGCGGGTGGGGTTCGTCTTCCAGCGCTACCACCTGCTGCCCGCGTTGACCGTGCTGGACAACGTGATCGCCCCGGTGCTGCCGCAACGCGGCCGGGCCGACCACGCGACCCGGGCCCGTGAGCTGCTCGACGCGGTCGGCCTCGCGGGACGGGAGCGGGCGATGCCGGCGCAATTGTCCGGTGGCGAGCAGCAGCGGGTCGCCATCGCTCGGGCGCTGATGGGCGCGCCCGGGCTGCTGCTGGCCGACGAGCCCACCGGCAACCTCGACTCGACCACCAGCGCCCAGATCCTCGACCTGCTGCTCGACCTGCGGGAGCGGCACGGCATGACGATCCTGCTGGCCACCCACGAACGGTCGATCGCGGCCCGCTGCGACCGGTTGGTCCGGCTCGGTGACGGCAGCATGGTCGAGGACCTCGACCTCACCGACGGCGAGGACCCCGCCGACACGTACGAGCGGGCGGCTCAACTGCGGTGGTGAGGCCGCCGGGTGGCGGCCTCAGCCGACCGGGCTGGCGGTGCGGACCTGCTCCGCGATCCGCTCGGCGACGGAGCGGGCGGTCTGCTCGGTGGCCGCCTCGACCATCACCCGGACCAGCAGCTCGGTGCCCGACGGGCGCAGCAGCACCCGACCGGTCTCGCCCAGCTCCGCCTCGGCCCGCTCGACCTCGGCGCGTACGGCCGGCGCGGCGGCGCCGACGGTGCGGTCGCCGACCGGCACGTTGATCAGCACCTGGGGCAGCTTGGTGACGACCGAGGCCAACTCGGCCAGGGATCGGCCGGTGTCCGCCATCCGGGCCATCAGGTGCAGGCCGGTGAGCACTCCGTCGCCGGTGGTGGCGTGCGCGGGCATGACGATGTGGCCGCTCTGCTCACCGCCGAGCGCCAGCCCGGAGGCGCGCAGCTCCTCCAGCACGTACCGGTCGCCGACCTTCGTCTCGATGAGCCGGATGCCCTCGGCGGACATCGCCAGCCGCAGCCCGAGGTTGCTCATCACGGTGGCCACCAGGGTGTCCTGGGTGAGCGTGCCGGCGTCCCGCATGGCGAGCGCGAGGATGGCCATCACCTGGTCGCCGTCGACCTCGTCGCCGTCGGCGGTGACCGCCACGCAGCGGTCGGCGTCGCCGTCGTGGGCGATGCCCAGGTGGGCGCCGTGCTCGACGACGGCCTCTCGCAGCGCCTCGATGTGGTTCGAGCCGCAGTCGTCGTTGATGTTCAGCCCGTCCGGCTCGGCGTGGATCGCCACGACCTCCGCGCCGGCCTCCCGGTAGGCGACCGGGGCGACCTCGGCGGCGGCGCCGTTGGCGCAGTCGACCACGACCTTGATCCCGTCGAGCCGGTGCGGCACGGTGCCGACCAGGTGCTGGACGTAGTGGTCGGCGCCGTCGAGCAGGTCGTGCACCCGGCCGACACCGGCGCCGATCGGCCGGTCCCAGGCGGTGGTGGCGTTCGTCTCGACGGCCGCCTCGATCTGCATCTCGATCTCGTCGGGCAGCTTGTGCCCGCCGGCGGCGAAGAGCTTGATGCCGTTGTCCGGCATCGGGTTGTGTGACGCGGAGAGCATCACCCCGAGGTCGGCCTTGGCCTCCGCGGTGAGGAACGCGACCGCCGGAGTGGGCAGCACGCCGACCCGCACCACGTTGGCGCCGGCGCTGGTCAGCCCGGCCACCACGGCCGCTTCCAGCATCTCGCCGCTGGCCCGGGTGTCCCGGCCGACCACGGCGAGCGGCGGATGGCTGCGGTCCGTCTCGGCGAGAGTGTGCGCGGCGGCCACCGCGAGCGCGAGCGCCAACTCCGGGGTGAGATCCGCGTTTGCCCGCCCGCGTACGCCGTCCGTGCCGAACAACCGACCCATACCCGCCAACCTCCGATGAGCACTGCCAATGAGGAGAAAGCGGAACGGCCGGCCCACCTCCCCGTTCGAGGGGAGGCGGACCGGCCGTCCGTCAGAAGTACAAGGCGCTGGCGAAGATCAGCGCTTCGAGTACTGGGGAGCCTTACGGGCCTTCTTGAGGCCGTACTTCTTGCTCTCCTTGACCCGGGCGTCCCGGGTGAGGAAGCCGGCCTTCTTCAGGGCCGGGCGGTCGTCCGGCTCGTTGATGATCAGCGCGCGGGCAATGCCCAGCCGGAGCGCACCGGCCTGCCCGGTGGTGCCGCCGCCACGCAGGTTGGCGATGACGTCGAACTGCTCGAGCTTCTCGGCGGTGACCAGCGGGTCCTTGATGAGCTGCTGGTGCACCTTGCTCGGGAAGTAGGCCTCGAGGTCCTGGCCGTTGCAGGTGATCTTGCCGGTGCCCGGGACGATACGGACCCGGACGATGGCCTCCTTGCGGCGGCCCACGGTCTGGATCGGCCGGTCACCACGAGGCGCGCGGGCGACGGGCGCCGGCGCCTCGGTGGCCTCGGGGGCTTCCGGGGCAACCTCGGTCTCGGTGATGTCGGTCATGCTGCTTCCTTCGCCCGCGCTCACTGCGCGATCTGCTTGATCTCGAACGGCACCGGCTGCTGCGCGAGGTGCGGGTGCTCGGCACCGGCGTAGACCTTCAGCTTCTTGATCAGCTGACGGCCGAGCTTGTTGTGCGGGAGCATCCCCTTCACGGCGAGCTCGATGGCCCGCTCGGGGCGCTTGGTCAGCAGCTCCTCGTAGCCGATCTGCTTCAGACCACCCGGGTAACCGGAGTGGCGGTAGGCGATCTTGGTCTGGCGCTTGTTGCCGGTCAGCGCAACCTTGCCCGCGTTCACGATGACGACAAAGTCGCCCGTGTCGACGTGCGGCGCGAAAGTCGGCTTGTGCTTACCACGCAGCAACGTGGCGGCGTGGGTGGCCAGGCGGCCCAGCACGACATCAGAGGCGTCGATGACGTGCCACTGACGCTCGATCTCACCCGGCTTCGGGCTGTACGTACGCACAGGTCTACCTTGTCTCGTCGTCGGTCTGGGGTCGCGCGCCGAGGTGACCAGATCTTGCAGGCCGGACCAGCGCGCACGAACGACCAAGCGTACCTGATAGGGCACGCCTCTGGATGTCGTACAACAGCAGGCAACGATACCCGGCGCCCCATCAGCAGGTCAAAACGGGGGTACGGTCGCGCGTGCCGACACGGCCCATCATGGCACAGCTCACACGCCGGCCAGTCGGGCCGCCCCCCGCCGACGGTAGACGAGCCAGGTCACCGCGACGCAGAACGCGTACCAGGTGATGAACGCGAGGTAGGCGGCGTCGGCCGTGCCGGTGGTGCGGAACGACTGGCGGAACGCGACGTTGACCAGCAGTCCGCCGGAGGCGCCCACGGCTCCCGCGATGCCGATCAGCGCGCCGGTCATCCGGCGGGCCCAGCGGGCGGCGGCCACCGGATCGCGCCGGCCGTCGGCCACCGCGCCCGCCGCCCGGGCCCGGAAGATCGCCGGGATCATCTTGTACGTGGAGCCGTTGCCGACGCCGGAGAAGACGAACAGGGCGAGGAAACCCACCAGGTAGAGCACGAACGACCGCTCCCGGGCCGCGTACAGGACGGTTCCGGCGCCGGCCGCCATCGCCACGAAGTTCCAGAAGGTCACCCGGGCTCCGCCCAGCCGGTCGGCGAGGTGCCCGCCCAGCGGCCGGATCAGCGAGCCGACCAACGGGCCGAGGAAGGTCAGCCCGGCGGCGTCGACCGGGGTGGGGAAGCGTTCGGCGAACTGGAGCTGGAGCACCTGGCCGAAGGCGAAGCCGAACCCGATGAACGACCCGAAGGTGCCGACGTAGAGCACCGACATGATCCAGGTGTGCGGGTCGCGGGCCGCCTCGCGCAGCGCGCCGGGCTCGTTCCGGGCCCCGGGGACGGTGTCCAGCCACCGGGCTGCCGCCAGCGCGGCCAGCACGATCAGCGGTAGGTAGACCGCCGGCACCAGCCGGGGGTACGCGGCCCCGGCGGTGGCCAGCACCGTCAGCCCGACCAGTTGCACCGCGGGTACGCCCAGGTTGCCGCCACCGGCGTTGAGCCCGAGGGCCCGGCCCTTGAGCCGCTGCGGATAGAACAGGTTGATGTTCGCCATCGAGGAGGCGAAGTTGCCGCCGCCGACCCCGGTCAGACAGGCCAGCACCATCAGGGTCGGGTACGAGACGCCCGGCTCCAGCAGCACCGCCATCGGCACGGCGGGCACCAGCAGCAGCAGCGCGCTGACGATGGTCCACCGTCGTCCGCCGAAGCGGGCCACCGCCAGCGTGTACGGCAGCCTCAGCACCGCGCCCAGCGCGGCTGGCACCGCGGTGAGCAGGAACTTGCCGGCCGGGTCGATGCCGTACTCGGGGCCGAGGAAGAGCACGGTCACCGACCAGAGGCTCCACACCGAGAAGCCGACGTGCTCGGCGAAGATCGAGACCCAGAGGTTGCGCCGGGCGATCGGCGCGCCCGTCGTACGCCAGAAGTCGGGGTCCTCGGGCCGCCAGTCGGCGAGCTCGTGCCGGCGCCCGGCGGCGGCGGGTGGGGCGGTTGTGCTGGTGAGCGTGCTCACTGCGGCTCCTCCTCGTCGGTGTGACCAGGGGGAACGCTAGGAACGCCGGGTTGCCGGGCAGTGCCCGTCGCGGGTCGGCGCGGAAACGAGGGCCGCACCGCAGGCCGGCGGCGACGGTGAGACCCGCCCGGCGACGGCCGGACGGGTAGCGGCGGTGGTCAGAGCTCCTGGAGGATGCGCAGCGCGCGGCCGACCCGGAGCATGGTGTCGGTGTCGGCGACATCCACGCATTCGGTGAACCACTTCTTCATCGGCGAGGAGAGCCGGTCGGGCATCACCACGTACCGGCCCATCGACACGGCGAGCGGGGAGTCCCGCAGCAGCGACTCCTCGACCACCTCGACGACGATCACGATGGGCACGTCGGTGGAGTTGTAGACGTCCGAGCTGATCACGAGTCCGAGGCGTTCCCGGGCGCCCTCGATGCGCCAGACCTCACCCCTACGCAGCACGCGGCCGGCCGCGGAAGAGCAGGTCGTCGACCATGCCCACCTCGCGCGCGTCGGCGAGGGCGGCGGATTCCAGATCCAGGCCAGCGCGGTTCACCGCGGCGGCGTGTGCGGTGAAGACCTCACGCAGCGCCTTCTCCCGGGCGGCCTGGTCCATCCACGCGGAGAGCGACAGGCCCTCGCGCTTGGCGAACCGTCGGGCCTCCTCGATCGTCTCGTCTGTGAACGACAGGGTCACCTTGGCAGTCATGCCGGTGAGACTACCCATCGGTATGACCGTCAGTCATCCTCGCGACCGGGCAGGTCACCATTGGCGTCGAAACGTACATTCCGGCGTTGGTCGGACCGCGTCAGCGCCCGGCGCCGGTCGCCCGACCGCCGAACACCGCGAAGCGCCATTCCTTGAAGTAGCAGTCGACATCGACCAGGCCGGCCTCGGTGAGCCACCGGCACTGGTCGGCGACGGTCGCCGGTCGGTCGTGCCGCATCCGCTCCCGGGCGGCGGCGATCTCCTCGGAGGGCGAGCCCAGCTCGGTGATCCGCTCGGTCCACACCTCGTCGTAGCGCCGGTCCAGAGTCGGGGTCGGGCCGGCCACCTGCTCGGCGTTGACGAACACCCCGCCGGGCACCAGCGCGGCGGCGGCCCGCCGGTAGAGGGCACGTTTGCCGGTGTCGGCCAGGTGGTGGATCGCCAGCGCGCTGACCACCGCGTCGTACCGGCCTGTCGGCAGCGGGTCGGCCAGGTCGGCCCGGACCGTCCGGTGCGGCACGGACCGGACGTGCAGCTGGTCGGCGGCGCGGGCGAGCATCGCCGGCGCGGCGTCCACCAGGGTCAGCCGCACCCCCGGTACCGCGGCGGCGAGCAGCAACGAGAGCAGGCCGGTGCCCGCGCCCAGGTCCAGCACCTCCGGGGTACGCCCGGCCGCCTGCGCGGCCCGCAGCGGGGGCGCGGCCACCTGCACCGCCGTGCCGTAGAAGGAGTCGAAGCAGGGGACCAACCGTCGGCGTGCCGCGTCGTAGCTGCCCGCCACCGCGTCGAAGGCGTCCGCCACGCTCATCGCGCCCTCCCAATTATCGAGACAGGTTTCTCATATTCTAGGCCGAGGGCGTCGCCCCGCCATCGCGTCCCCTGCCTCGGTGCGGTGTGAGCCCCACTTGACAGGACCGAAACAGAAGGGACCCGGACCGGAAACCGCCCGACGGCACGCTTTGCCGACATGACAGACGGTGCACGGTCGGCAACTCCACCGGGGTTCCCGCCCCGCGAGGTTGCCACGCACTGCCCGTACTGCGCGCTCCAGTGCGGCATGCTGCTGCGCGAGGAGCCCGACGGGGTGACGGTGCTCCCCCGGCAGTTCCCCACCAACCGGGGCGGGCTGTGCCAGAAGGGCTGGACCGCCGCCGAGCTGCTCGACCACCCCGAACGACTGACCACCCCGTTGCTGCGCGACCCGGCCAGCGGCGAGCTGCGCCCGGCCAGCTGGGACGCCGCGCTGAAACGGATCGTCACCGGCATCCGCGCCGTCCAGGCCGAGTCCGGCCGGGACGCGGTCGCCGTGTTCGGCGGCGGCGGACTGACCAACGAGAAGGCCTACGCGCTGGGGAAGTTCGCCCGGGTCGCGCTGCGCACCCGGCACATCGACTACAACGGACGGTTCTGCATGTCCTCGGCGGCTGCCGCCGGCCTACGTGCCTTCGGCGTCGACCGCGGGCTGCCGTTCCCCCTCGCCGACCTGGGCCGGGCCGACACGTTGCTGCTGGTCGGCGCCAACCCGGCGGAGACCATGCCGCCGCTGGTCCGCTGGCTGACCGAGCAGCGCCGCAACGGCGGCCGGCTGATCGTGGTCGACCCACGGGCCACCGCCACCGCACGCCAGGCCGACCTGCACCTGCAACCGCTGCCCGGCACCGACCTGGCGGTGGCCAACGCGCTGCTGCACATCGCGCTCACCGAGGGCTGGGTCGACCGGGCGTACGTCGGGGAGCGGACCACCGGCTTCGCGGCGGTCCGGCGCAGCGTGGCGGCCTGGTGGCCGGCCCGCGCGGAACAGCTCTCCGGCGTGCCGGTGGCCGACCTGGAGGCGACCGCCCGGGCTCTGGGCACCGCCGGACGGGCGATCATCCTCACCGCGCGCGGCGCCGAACAGCACGCCAAGGGCGTGGACACCGTCACCGCGTACGTCAACCTCGCACTCGCCCTCGGGCTACCCGGCCGCCCCGGCTCCGGGTACGGCTGCCTGACCGGCCAGGGCAACGGCCAGGGTGGACGGGAGCACGGGCAGAAGGCCGACCAGTTGCCCGGTTACCGGCGCATCGACGACCCGGCCGCACGGGAGCACGTCGCCGGGGTCTGGGGCGTACCGGCCGACGAGCTGCCCGGCCCGGGCGTGCCGGCGTACCAACTGCTCGACTCGCTCGGCACCCCGGGCGGGCCACGGGCGCTGCTGGTGCTCGGCTCCAACCCGGTGGTGTCCGCACCCCGGGCGGCCCACGTCGAACGCCGACTGCGGGAGCTCGATCTGCTGGTCGTGGCCGACCTGCTGCTGTCCGAGACGGCCGCGCTGGCCGACGTGGTGCTGCCCACCGCGCAGTGGGCCGAGGAGAACGGCACCATGACCAACCTGGAGGGCCGGGTGCTGCACCGACGGGCGCTCCGCCCTCCCCCGCCGGGCGTCCGTACCGATCTGGCCATCCTCGCCGACCTGGCGGCCCGGTTGGCCGCCGCCGAGCCGACAGAGGTGCCGACCGGCGCCGCGGTGGCCCGGTTCCCGACCGACCCGGCCGCCGTCTTCGCGGAGCTGCGGCGGGCCTCCGCCGGTGGGCCGGCCGACTACGCCGGGATCAGCTGGTCCCGGATCGACGCCGCCGACGGTGTCTTCTGGCCCTGCCCCACCGAGGACGGGCCGGACACGCCACGACTCTTCACCGACCGGTTCGCCACCCCGGACGGGCGGGCCCGGTTCCATCCGGTGGACCACCGTCCCGCCGCCGAGCCGGTCTGCGACGAGTACCCGCTGCACTTCACCACCGGCCGGGTGCTCGCCCAGTACCAGTCCGGCACCCAGACCCGCCGGGTGGACGCGCTGCGTCTGGCCGCACCGGACGCCTTCGTCGAGCTGCACCCCGACCTGGCCGCCCGGCTCGGCATCGGCGACGGTGAGCCGGTACGGGTCACCTCCCGGCGGGGCGAGCTGCGGGCGCCGGCCCGGCTCAGCCCGACCATCCGGCCGGACACCGTCTTCGCGCCGTTCCACTGGCCGGGCCCCGCCCGGGCCAACTCGGTCACCAACGACGCGGTGGACCCGATCTCCGGCATGCCCGAGTTCAAGATCTGCGCCGTGCGGGTGGAGAGGGCATGACCGAGCGCGTGGTGGTCGTCGGCAACGGGATGGCGGGCGCACGGCTCGCCGCCGAGCTGCACGCCCGCGCCGGCGACCGGAAGGTCACCGTGCTCGGGGCGGAACCGCACCGGGCGTACAACCGGATCATGCTCTCCGCGCTGCTGGCCGGCCGGATCGGCGAGCAGGACGTGGAGCTGGCCGAGGCCGCCAGGCACAGCAGCGACCTGCGCACCGGCGTGCCGGTGACCGGCATCGACCGGGCCGGCCGGACGGTCCACACCGCCGACGGCGACCGGATCGGCTACGACCACCTGGTGCTGGCCACCGGAAGCCGGGCGATGGTGCCGCCGCTGCCCGGCCTGACCGGGGAGCTGCCGCGCCGGGTGGCGCCGTTCCGCACCCTGGACGACTGCCGGCGGATCCTCCGGGTGGCCGGCGGCGCGCGCAGCGCGCTGGTCCTGGGCGGCGGACTGCTCGGCCTGGAGGCCGCCCGCGAACTGGCCACCCGGGGGCTGGCGACCACCGTGGTCCACCCCACCGGGCACCTGATGGAACGGCAGCTCGACCCGATGGCCGGCGGCGTGCTCGCCGACACGCTCACCGGCCTGGGCGTCACCATCCAGCTGGCCGTGCCGGCGACCGGCGTGGCCGCGGACGCGACCGGCGTCCGCCTCGACCTGGCCGACGGCCGGTCGCTCCACGCCGACCTGTTGGTGCTCTCCTGCGGGGTACGCCCCGACACCACGCTCGCCGCCGACGCCGGCCTGGACGTGCGTCGCGGCGTGGTCGTGGACGACCGGCTGCGCACCAGCGACCGGCGGATCTCCGCGATCGGCGACTGCGCCGAGCACGACGACACACTCACCGGGCTGGTCGCCCCCGCCTGGGCCCAGGCACGGGTGCTGGCCCAGGTGCTCAGCGGTGCCGAGCCGCTGGCCCGGTACCGGCCCCGGCCGGCGGTGACCCGGCTCAAGGCGGCCGGTGTCGACCTGGCCGCGATGGGCGACGCCACCGGCGGTGGTCCGGGTGAGGAACTGACCTTCAGCGACCCGACCCGGGGCACGTACGCCCGGCTGCGGATCCGCGACGAGCGGCTGACCGGCGCGATCCTGATCGGCGACAACCCGACGATCGGCACCGTGATCCAGCTCTTCGACCGGGGTCAGCCGGTCCCGGCCGACCGGCGGTCACTGCTGCTGGGCCGGGCCTCGGGCAGCGCCGGCGCGGCACCGGCCGCGTCCCCGGCGCTGATGCCGGACGCGGCCACGGTCTGCCAGTGCAACACCGTGACCAAGGGCGCCCTGGTGAGCTGCTGGCGCTCCGGCGCCCGGAGCGTCGACGCCGTGCTGGCGGCGACCCGGGCCGGAACCGGCTGCGGCGGCTGTCGGGACGCCGTCGCCGGCATCGTCGACTGGCTTTCCCAGGCGGACTCCGTGGAGGTGACACGATGAACGACGGCGATCTGGTCGTCATCGGCAACGGCATGGTCGGGCAGCGCTTCGTGGACGCGCTGCGGGCCCGCGACCCGCACGGGCGCTGGCGGGTGACGGTGCTCGCCGAGGAGAGCCGACCCGCGTACGACCGGGTGCGACTCTCGGCCTTCTTCGACGGGGTGGACGCGGACGCGTTGAACCTGCACACCCCGCACGACGGGGTGCGGCTACGCCTGGGCGAGCCGGCCACCGCGATCGACCGCGAGCGGCGGGTGGTCAGCACGGCCACCGGCGAACACCGGTACGACGCGCTGGTGCTGGCCACCGGGTCGTACCCGTTCGTGCCGCCGGTGCCCGGCGCGGACCTGCCCGGGGTCTTCGTCTACCGCACCCTCGACGACCTGGTGGCGATCCGGACGTACGCGCGGGGCCGGCGGGCCGGCGCGGTGATCGGCGGCGGGCTGCTGGGGCTGGAGGCGGCGAACGCCCTGCGGCTGCTCGGCCTGAGCACCGACGTGGTCGAGTTCGCACCCCGGCTGATGCCGGTGCAGGTGGACCCGGCCGGCGGCGCGATGCTCCGCCGCTACGTCGAGGAGCTGGGCGTGCGGACCCACCTCGGGGTGGCCACCACCGCGATCCGGCCCGGTCCGGACGGCGCGGTCGCCGCGCTGGACCTCTCCGACGGCCGCACGGTGGAGGCCGAACTGGTGGTGGTGGCCGCCGGCATCCGGCCCCGGGACGAACTGGCCCGGGCCGCCGGCCCGCCGCTGGGTCCGCGCGGCGGGGTGCTGGTCGACGCGACCTGCCGCAGCGCCGACGAGCGGATCTGGGCGGTCGGCGAGTGCGCGGCGGTCGACGGCACCTGCCACGGGCTGGTCGCCCCGGGGTACGCCACGGCCGAGGTGGTGGTCGACCGGCTCCTCGGCGGTGCGGCGACCTTCCCGGGCGCGGACACCGCCACCAGGCTGAAACTGCTCGGCGTCGACGTGGCCTCGTTCGGCGACGCGCACGGCGTGACCCCGGGCTGCCTGGATGTCACGTTCACCGACCCGGCCACCCGGGTCTACGCCAAGCTGGTCCTCTCCGACGACGCGCGCACCCTGCTCGGTGGTGTGCTGGTCGGTGACGCCAGCGCGTACCCGACGCTGCGGGCCAGCGTCGGTGGCCCGTTGCCGGCCGCTCCGCTGGCGCTGCTCGCGCCGGACGGCGGCGCGGACGCCGGCGCGCTGCCCGCCGCCACCCAGGTCTGCTCCTGCAACGCGGTGACCCGGGGCGACGTGGACGCCGCCATCGCCGGTGGATGCGCGGACGTGTCGGCACTGAAGGCGTGCACCAGGGCCGGCACCAGCTGCGGCTCCTGCGTGCCGATGCTGAAGCAGCTCCTGGACGCGGCCGGCGTGGCGCAGTCCACCGCGCTCTGCGAGCACTTCGACGCCAGCCGGCGCGAGCTGTTCGAGATCGTCCGGGTACGCCGCATCCGCACCTTCTCCCGGCTGGTCGCCGAACACGGCCGGGGACGCGGCTGCGACATCTGCAAGCCCGTGGTGGCGTCGATCCTCGCCTCGCTGGGCGCGGGGCACGTGCTCGACGGCGAGCAGGCGTCGCTACAGGACACCAACGACCACTTCCTGGCCAACCTGCAACGCGACGGCAGTTACTCCGTCGTGCCGCGGATCCCCGGCGGGGAGATCACCCCGGAGAAGCTGATCGTCATCGGCGAGGTGGCCCGGGACTTCCGCCTCTACACGAAGATCACCGGTGGTCAGCGGATCGACCTGTTGGGAGCCCGGGTGGAGCAGCTGCCGCAGATCTGGCGGCGGCTGGTGGATGCCGGCTTCGAGTCCGGCCACGCGTACGGCAAGGCGCTGCGCACGGTGAAGTCCTGTGTCGGCGAGACCTGGTGCCGGTACGGGGTGCAGGACTCGGTGGGGCTCGCCGTCGCGCTGGAGCTGCGCTACCGGGGGCTACGCGCCCCGCACAAGATCAAGTCGGCGGTCTCCGGCTGCGCCCGGGAGTGCGCCGAGGCGCGCGGCAAGGACTTCGGCGTGATCGCCACCGAGACCGGCTGGAACCTGTACGTCGGCGGCAACGGCGGTTTCCGGCCCCGGCACGCCGACCTGTTCGCCTCCGACCTGTCCACCGAAGCGCTGATCTCGCTGATCGACAGGTTCCTGATGTATTACATCCGCACCGCCGAGCGGCTGCAACGCACCGCCGCCTGGATCGAGGCGATGGACGGCGGCCTCGACCATCTGCGGTCGGTCATCGTCGACGACTCGCTGGGGCTCTGCGCCGACCTCGACGCGGCGATGGCCCGGCACGTCGCGTCGTACTCCGACGAGTGGCGGGACGTGCTGAACGACCCGGAGCGGCTGCGCCGGTTCACCTCCTTCGTCAACGCGCCGGACGTACCCGACCCGTCGATCACCTTCGCGCTGGAGCGCGGCCAGCCGGTGCCGGCGGGCGGTGGTCCGCCGCCCGCCACCCCGGGCGACGACCGTCGGGAACGGGAACCGGCCGACACCGGCCGGCGGCGGCAGCCCGTGGCACTGGGCCTGCCGGAGGTACGGCGATGAGCGGGACCGCCACCCTGACCTGGACCCGGATCTGCCGGCTCGACCGGCTGGAGCCCGACCGCGGCGTCGCCGCCCTGGTCGACGGCGTGCAGGTGGCACTCTTCCGGACCACGGACGGGCTGTTCGCCATCGACAACCACGATCCGGTCACCGGCGCGTACGTGCTGTCCCGGGGCATCGTGGGCAGCCGCGGCGCGGCGCCGACGGTTGCCTCGCCGCTGCACAAGCAGGTGTACGACCTGCGCACCGGTCGCTGCCTCGACCTGCCCGGGGTGGCCGTGGCCCGGCACGACGTGCGCTGCCGGGACGGGCTGGTCGAGGTGCGGCTGCGACAGGAGGCCTGATGCGGGAGGAACTGGCCGGCTTCACCATCGGGGTGACCGCCGACCGGCGGCGCGACGAGTTGGCCGCGCTGCTCGAACGCCGAGGTGCCCGGGTGGTCCTCGCCCCGGCTCTGCGCATCGTGCCGCTGTCCGACGACACCGAGCTGCGCGAGGCGACCCGCGCCTGCCTGGACCGGCCGCCGGACATCCTGATGGCCAACACCGGCATCGGCATGCGCGGGTGGCTGGAGGCTGCCGAGGGCTGGGGGCTGGCCGAGCCACTGCGCTCGGTGCTCGCCAGGTCGTACGTGGTGGCCCGAGGCCCCAAGGCACGCGGCGCGATCCGCGCCGCCGGGCTGCACGACCAGTGGTCGCCCGCCTCGGAGAGCTGCGACGAGGTCGTCGACCACCTGCGGCGGCGCGGGGTGGCCGGGCAGGTGATCGCCATGCAGCTGCACGGCGAGCGGCAGCCGGACTGCACGCTCGCGCTGGAGGCCGCCGGGGCCACGGTGATCGAGGTGCCGGTCTACCGCTGGGCACCGCCGACCGACCCGGCGCCGCTGCACCGGCTGGTCGACCTGATCGCCGGCCGGCTGGTGGACGCGGTGACGTTCACCTCGGCACCGGCGGCCGAGGCGCTGCTGCGGACGGCCGGCGACCGTACCGACGCCGTGCTGTCCGCGTTCCGTGGCGACGTGCTGGCCAGCTGCGTCGGCGCGGTGACCGCCGAGCCGCTGCTACGGCTCGGGGTGCCGGTCAGCGCGCCGGGCCGGGCCCGGCTGGGCGCGCTGGTACGGACCATCGTCGACGAGCTGCCCCGCCGGACGACGACGTTCAAGGCCGGTGGGCACCTGCTCACCCTGCGCGGACACGCCGCGGTGATCGACGGCGAGCTGCGCCCGCTCGCCCCCGCCCCGATGGCGGTGCTGCGTGCGCTGGCCCAGTCCCCCGGCCGGGTGCTGTCCCGTACCGCGCTCCTGCGAACCCTGCCCCGGGGCGCGGACGAGCACGCGGTGGAGATGGCCGTGGCCAGGCTCCGGGCCGGCCTGCACGCCCCCCGCGTGGTGCAGACCGTGGTCAAGCGCGGCTACCGGCTCCGGGTCGACTGACGCCTCGCGACCGGCCGGCGTGTGCCGGCCGGTCGCCCCGGGTCAGCCGACCGGCGTGGCGAATCCCCGGCCGTGCTCGGCCTCGAGCCGGAGCATGGCGTGCTCGACCACCGTCACCAGCACCTGCTTGACCGACTCCCGGTGCCGGGCGTCGGTCATCACCAGTGGCACCTGCGGCGAGATGGCCAGCGCCTCGCGGACCTCCTCCAGCTCGTACTGGGGAGCGTCGTCGAACCGGTTCAGCGCCACCACGTACGGCAGGTTGCGGTTCTCGAAGTAGTCCAGGGGCGCGAAGGCGTCCGTGATCCGGCGGGTGTCCACCAACACGGCCGCACCCACCGCACCCCGGATGATCTCGTCCCACATGAACCAGAACCGGGTCTGGCCGGGGGTGCCGAAGAGGTACAGAATCAGGTCCTGCGCCATGGTGATACGGCCGAAGTCCATGGCGACCGTGGTGGTCTCCTTGCCCGGCACCTTGGACGGATCGTCGATGCCGACACCGGCCGCGGTCATCACCGCCTCCGTCGTCAGCGGTGTGATCTCGGAGATCGACCCGACCAGCGTCGTCTTACCGACGCCGAAGCCGCCCGCGACGACGATCTTCGCGGAGACGATTCCCCGGCTCGGCCGTCCCCCGGCGGGGTCATAGCCTGCGAAGTCCACTTAGCACCCTTCCAAGCAGTTCCATCCGCTCCTCGAACCCCTCGGCGGGAGCAGCAGTGTGTAACGTCAGCAGGCTCTCGGCCACCATGTCGGCGACCAGTACCCGGGCGACGCCCAGCGGCATCCGGGTGTACGCGGCGATCTCCGCCAGCGACTGTGCCCGGCCTTCACAGACCGAGGCGATGCGGTGCTTGTCATGCCCGGCGAAGCGGGACTCGGCGACCTGGGTGGGAGAAGCCGTGAGGACCGCCTCGAGGGCGATGTCCTGCCGGGGCTCGGTACGACCACGGGTGACCGCGTAGGGACGTACCAGAGCGCCGCGCGGGTCAGCGCGTCGTTGGTCCATCCCCGATCACCTCCTCGTCCCCCGTGGAGCCGGTCCACACCGCCTCCCCTCCCTGCTCCGGCGCACCGTCGGCACGCCGTCGTGTCGTCGCTACGAGCGCACCGCGTCGCGCGGCAGCGGCACCAGGGCGGCACCCACCCGCTCGACCAGCAGCGCCATCTCGTAGCCCACCTGGCCCACGTCGCAGCTGCGCGCGGCCAGCACGGCCATCGACGAGCCGTCGCTGATCGACATGAGGAAGAGGTAGCCGCTGTCCATCTCGATGACGGTCTGCAACACCCCACCCGCGCTGAACATGCGGGCCGCGCCCTCGGTCAGGCTCACCACGCCAGAGGTGATCGCGGCGAGCTGGTCCGCCCGGTCTCCCGGGAGGTCCCGGGAGGAGGCGAGCAGCAGCCCGTCGGCGGACACCGCCACCACGTGGGCGATACCCGCCACGCTGTCGGCGAAGTTGGTGAGCAGCCAACCCATGTCCTGCATGGCAGCTGGCCTGTTCATCGGCTCTCCTTGGTCGAGGTGCTGTTCAGGTCCGTCCCGGCCGTCCGCCCGCGCTGCACGCCACGGTGGTAGGCCGACAACAGACCGCGTACTTCATCGGGGGTCCGCCGGCTGCGGTCCCGGCCGCTCTTCGGTTCGATGCCGCCGGGCACGAGCTGCGCCTGCGGCACCCGCTTGGGAAGCCCTGAGCGGGTGGTGCCGGCGGCGGCCGGCTCGGCGGCCCGGCTGGCCCGGGACCAGCCCTCGTCGGCCGCCGTCCGCCAGGCGCTCGGGTCCACCGCCGGAGCGGCGGGCGCGCTCGGGGCGGCGGGCGCCGCGGGCGCGGTCCGGGCGGCCGGCGGCGGGTTGTACGACGGCGGGGGCGGCGGTGTCGCGGCGCCGAACCCGCCGGTGCTCGCGGCACCCGGCGTCGCGGTGCCGTCGGTGGCGGAGCCGCCGCCCGGGGTACGGGTCGGCAGTGGCGGTCGGGCCGGCGTCGCGGCCGGCGCGGCAGTGGCGGTCGGGTGACCGCCGCCCGAGCGGGTGCCGGCGTCGGTGGAGGGTGGCGGCGAGTCGAACTGCGGCCGAGTGAAGATCGCGGTGGCGTCGTCGCCGTGCGACCGGAACCAGACCGCCTCCATCTCCCGGAAGATCGGCGCCTCGGCGGGGAAGTCGGGCCGGTTGGTGACCGGCGCGGCCGGCACCGGCGGCGCGGCTGGCGGCGCGACCGCACCGGGGCCGGCGACCGGCCCGACCGGCAGCACCGGAGCATTCCGCGTGTCGGTGGCGTCCGCCCCCGAGCCGCGCCGGGGCAGCGGGTCGACGGTCGGGCTGCCCACCGAGGCACCCCCGCCCTTGAACGGGGTTCGGGCCGGCGGGACCGGGGTGGCCGGGGCCGACGCGGGCGGCAACGTCGTGTGCGCCCCGGTGAAGCCGCCGGCCTGCACGGCCGGGGCGGTGTTCCGGGCCTCCAGCGGGGACGGCCAGGTCGCCGGCGCCGGCGTGCTGGTCCGCCATTGTTCGGGCAGCGTCGCCGCCGAGGTGGTGGCACCGGCGAACGGCTCGGCGTGACCGACCGGGGTGAGCGGCGTCTGCTCGACCGCCATCGGCTGGCGTGGCCGGGTCAGCACCTGCTCGCGGCCGCGGTTGACGGGCAGCACCACGGTTGCGGCGGGCAACGTCACCTGAGCAACAGTGCCGCCCTCCATGTTGCGGCGCAACTCGACGCGGATGCCGTAGCGGGAGGCGAGCCGGCTCACCACGGCCAGACCCATCAGCCGGAACGCGGCGACGTCGACGC
The DNA here is from genome assembly GCF_053599855.1 of Micromonospora sp. NPDC005161. NCBI lineage: Bacteria > Bacillati > Actinomycetota > Actinomycetes > Micromonosporales > Micromonosporaceae > Micromonospora > Micromonospora sp. NPDC005161. The sequence continues at coordinate 13,468 of NZ_JBSFYQ010000021.1, read as the reverse complement.
TCGGCGGCGCGGCCAGCCGCCGGTTGAGCGAGTCGAGCTGCTCATCGCTGAGGCCGAGCCCCCGGTCCTCGATCTGGATCAGCACGTAGTCGCGGATCCGGCGACCGTCGGCGACCACCGTGGTGTTCGGCGGCGAGAACCGGGTGGCGTTGTCGAGCAGTTCGGCGACGAGCCGTACGACGTCGTTGACCGCGTGCGCGGCCACCGAGATGTCGGTGTCCACGGTGCCGAACTCGATGCGGTTGTAGAGCTCGACCTCGGACTGGGCGGCGCGCAGGACGTCCACCACCAGGGCGTCCTCACGGCGCGGCACAGCGGAGTCGGCGCCGGCCAGGACCAGCAGGTTCTCGTCGTTGCGGCGCATCCGGGTGGCCAGGTGGTCCAGCTCGAAGAGCTGCGCCAACCGCTTCGGATCCTCCTCGCCACGCTCGATCGCGTCCAGCTCGCCGATCATCCGGTCGACCAGGGTCTGACTGCGGCGGGCCAGGTTGAGGAACATCGCCGAGACGCTGGTACGCAGAGCGGCCTGCTCGGCGGCGACCCGCACCGCCTCCCGGTGTACGACGTTGAAGGCCAGCGCCACCTGACCGACCTCGTCGCGGTTGTTGAGCTGGATCGGGTCCCGGACCTGACGGACGATCTCGTCCACCCCGCCGTCGCCCACGCTGCCCATGTTCTGCAGCCGCTGCACCGCGTCGGGCAGGTCGTGGTTGGCCACCGAGAGCGCGCCCTCGCGCAGCCGGCGCAGCGAGTGGTTCAGCGAGCGGGCCAGCACCACGGCCAGCGACACGGCGATGATCAGGGTCAGCAGCACCAGCACCGACTCGACCACGGCCTGCCGGATGACGCTCGAGCGCGCCTGGTCGGCCTGCTCGAGCAGCCGGTTCTGCAGTTGGATCTCGGCCCAGCGCATCAGGTCGTGGACCGCGCCGATGGCGGAGGTGGCGTCCTGGGCGGCGACCAGCGGGCGCTGCCCCACCGAGCGGGTGATGTCGGTGGCCACCCGGTCGGCCAGGCCGACGGCGTCACCGGAGACGGTGCTGTCGACCAGAGCGCGCTGCACCGGGTCGGCGGCGAGCGAGAAGGCGACCAGGGCCTCCTGCTGGCTGGTCAGGGTGGCGACGAAGGAGGAGAACTGTTCCTCGTCGAGCTGGCCGGCGCTCAGCGCGGTGAAGGCGACCGCCTCCTCCTCGGCGACGGACGCCTTGGCCCGGGCGAACGCGGCGACCGCCCGCCGGCTGTCCGACAGGCGCTCCTCGCCGGGCAGTTGGGCCAGCCCGTCACCGTAGGCGACCAGGTCGGTGAGGATGACGCCGTAACGCAGCACCGCCTCGGCGACGGCCATCTGCCGACGGTCGAGCACCTCCTGGCGGGTTCCGTCCAGCGTGGCCAGATGCTCGTCGATCGCGGTCAGCCGGCTCCGCAGAGCCGCCGGCACCTCGCCGATCCGGGCCCGCTCGGCGCGGTACTCGTCCACCCGCTGCTGCGTCTGGCGGACCCGCAGGTTGTACGCGTCGGCGGGCTGCTGCGGCGCGGCCAGGTAGGCCGCCGCGGCCATCCGCTCGACCTGGAGGTCCTGGGTCAGCGCGCTGACGTCGATGGAAAGCGCGGTGAGCGACCGCGCCCGGGTGGCGTCGAAGGCGCCCTCACCCACCGAGATCAGCCGGACCGTGGCCAGCGCGATCACCGCCGCCACCGGGACGACCAGGATCAGCGCCAGCTTGGACCGGATCCGGGCGTCGCGCAGCCTCGGCAACCGTCGGCGCGTGGGCCGAGCGGTGTCGCCGAGCGCGGGCAGGGTCGTCGGTCCGGTGCTCACGACATCGCCTCCGTCGTTTCTTCCCCGCCTGACCCGCCGAACCGTGCCACGAGCGGAGGGGACCACGCGCGGCACGGCCGCGATTTCATCAGAGAAGGTCCTGTTTGGGAAGCCGCAGTGGGGCAGGAAACGGTCGGACGGCGCGCAACCCATGATCCGGTCAACTGATACCTTCATTTCCGCAAGCCCCTGAACAGGGCATGTAACTCCAGAGTGGTCACGCGTGCATGCAAAGTGAGCTTTTGCAAACATTGCGTTACCCCAGCATGTGGGATGGCCGTCCCGAAAATGCGACCCGCGTCCGCGCTTGACCACAGCGCCGGCCATTGGCAAGGTTTTGCAGGCTTCGCGCACACCGTACGGCAGAGGAGATCCCGTCCTCCACTGAGGACGGATTAGCGGCGGTGACCGGGCAGCGCCCGCGCCCGCACCTGGAGGACTGAGTTGAGCCCCATCCGCTCCGCGACCATCGCGGCGCTCGCATCGGCCGTAGTGGCCACCACGCTCACCGGCTGTCAGTTCGGCGGGGCGGAGCAGGACACGAGTCCGATCGTGATCGCCGCAGACCTCGAACTCTCCGGCGTAGCCGCTCCGGTCGGCCGGGCATACCAACGGGCCCTGGAACTCAAGGTCGAACAGTTGAACTCGTCCGGCGCGCTGAACGGCCGGAAGATCGAGCTGAAGTGGAAGGACAACCGTTCCGACGCCGCCGAGTCGTTACGCAACATCGCCGACTTCAGCGGTGATTCCCGGGTCAGCGCCATCATCATGGGTGGCTGCAACGAATGCGCGGTCGGCGCGGTCGGGACCATCAACGAGAAGCAGATTCCCACCATTGCGCTCGCCTCTTCCGGCGCGATCGCCAGCCCGGTCGCGGAACGGCGATACGTGTTCAAGCTGGGCCCGAACGCCGTGGACAGCGCCGCGGCACTGACCACCGAACTGCGTCGCAAGAACGTCCGCAAGGTTGGCCTGCTCTACAGCAACGACGACTACGGTCGGGAGGGCGCAGCCGCGCTCCGCAGGGAGCTGGCCAAGACCACGATCAAACCGCTCGGCGAGGAGTCGGTGAAGACCACCGACACCGACGTCTCGCAGCAGGTCGAGCGGCTGGCCAAGCTCAAGCCCGACGCGCTGGTCGTCTGGACCCCGCCGGAGCAGGCGACACTGGCCGCCACCAGCATCCAGCAGACCACCTTCCGCGGGTCGCTCTTCTTCGATCCGGGGGCGGCCGGCGACCTCTTCCTCGGCGCGGCGGCCCGGGCCACCGAACGGGCCACGCTCATCTTCACCCAGACCATGGTGATCGACGACGTGATCGCCACGACGCCGGCGAAGGCGGCCCGGCGGCAGTGGTTCCAGGACTACACCGCGCGCTTCGGCGGGTACAACGGATCCTCGTCCTTCGCGGCCGACGCGGTCCAGCTCATCGCCGACGCCGAGCTGCGTGCCGGCGGCCCGGCGGGGCGGGTGGACCGGAACGGCATCCGGGACGTGCTGGAAACGTCCCAGATGGACGGCCTCTCCGGCCCGATCCGGATGACGCCGGACAACCACTCCGGGCTGATGCCGCAGGCGCTCACCACGCTGGTCGCGCGCAACGGGCGGTGGCGGCTGGCGGGCTGAGGCCGGTCGAGGGCCACACCCCCTCCGGCGCGATCCCGCGTCGGTGGACGGTGTGGCCCCCGCCGTACCCGGCTCCGGGCGGTCAGGCTTGATCCCTCCGCCGGGCACGGCGGGGCCACACCTCAGGCCGTTCACCGGTCACGGTGAGCGGGATAGCCGGGACTGAACCGGCTCGCCCTGGTGATGATCTCAATGGTCAGCGGCTGCTGGTGGTTTCTCGGACCCAGGGCAGGGCGAGCCGTTCGAGCAGCACCAGCACCGAGTAGAGCAGGATGCTCACCAGCGCCACCAGCATGATCGCCGCCCAGGCGGTGGCGGTGTCGCCGATGCCGGCGTACTGGACGATGACGTAGCCCAGGCCGCTCTCGCCGGCCTGGAACTCACCGATCACCGCGCCGATCGCGGCCAGCGGCATGGCCACCTTGAGCCCGACGAAGATCTGCGGCAACGCGGCCGGGAAGCGCACCTTGCGGAACGCCTGCCAGCGGGAGGCGTTCCAGGAGCGGACCAGCTCCGCCAGGTCGGCCGGGGTCGTGGTCAGGCCGGTCGCGGTGGAGAGCACGATCGGGAAGAAGCAGAGCAGGAACACCATGGTCAGGATGGGCTTCTGACCCCAACCGAGCGCGACCACCAGCAGCGGACCCAGCGTGATCTTGGGCACCGCGTTGATGGCGACCAGCAGCGGGGTGAACATCCGCTCCACCGTGCGGGAGCTGGCCAGGGAGAGTCCGAGCAGGACACCGGCGGCCGCCGACAGGGCGAAGCCGAACACGATCTCCAACAGGGTGTCCCAGGTGTGCTCCAGCATCCGGGCGGGCTTGTCGACGAATGCGGTGAGCACGTCGCCCGGCGGTGGCAGGGCGGCCGGGTGGACCAGCTCCAGCCGGGCGATCAACCACCAGGCCGCCAGGGCGATCAGGATGCCCGCGACGGGCAACAGCCCCGCCCCGACCCCGGTACGCAGGCCCGCGCCCCGCCCCGCTCGCCCCGCCTCGGTGCCGGCGCCCGGGGGCGCGGGCACTTCCGCCACCGGCTCCGCTGACCGGACGTCGGTCATCTTGTCCTCCTCGATATGCCGCGGCCCCACCGGGGCCGACGAGCGACGGGGGCACGCCCCACCGGAGCCGGTGGGACGTACCCCCTGGTGACGACCGGACGATCAGGCCTTCGGCGCGAGGCTGAAGTCGATGACCTGCTCGGGGGTGATGTTCTGCTTCAGCGCGCCGGCGCCCTGCAGGATCGCGATGCTCTTGGCGACCCGGCCGCTGTCCAGCGTGCCGATGGCGGTACCGGAGTTGCCGGAGCGCACGTACGCGGCCATCAGCTCCAGCTCGGCGGCGGCGGACGCCGTGTTGGTGGCGTCCACGTTCTTCTTCAGGATCTCGGCGGCCTCCTTGGAGTTCGCCAGGCTGTACTCCAGGCCCTTGAGCAGCGCCGTGGTGAACCGCTTCACCATCTCGGGCTTCTCCTTGGCGATCTTCGAGGAGGTGATCAGCACGTTGCCGTAGAGGTCCTGCATCACGTTGCTGTACGGCAGCATGACGGCCTTCTTCTTGGCCACCGCCTCGATGGTCGGCTGGCCGACGACGAACTGGCCGATGCCGTCCACCGACCCGGAGGCCAGGGTGCCGATCAGCTGCTGCGCCTCACCGTTGACCCAGGTCACCTTGTTGACGTCCACGCCGGCCAGCCGGGCGTACGTCGGGAAGAGGTTGCGGACCACGGACCCGGGGGTGTCGGCGAGCTTCTTGCCCTCCAGGTCCTTCGGGGAGGCGATGTTCTTGCCCTCGAGCGTGGCGATGCCGGCCATGGTGCGCTGCTGGATCGCGGCCACAACAGTGAAGTCCCTCGCCTGGCCGTTGCCGACCTGGAGCAGACCACCGGTGAGGTCGATCGGACCGAAGTCGGCCTGGCCACCTACGACGGTCTGGATCACACCACCGGTGCCCTGACCTGCCTTGATCTCGACGTCGAAGCCGGCTTCCTTGAAGAAGCCCTTCTCCTTCGCCACCCAGGCGTAGGAGTCACGGCCGAACTGGCCGAAGGAGGTGAGGTAGGTCACCTTCTCCAGCGTCTTGCTGTCGCCGCCCTTGGCGTCGTCGGCCGAATCCGACCCGCTGCTGCAGGCGGAGACAAGGGCGAGGGCGGTGGCCAGCGCGGCCGTAGCGACCGTACGGGTCAGCCTTCTCATCAGTGCACCATGTCCTTTCCGACCGGGGCCGGCAGGCCACCGGAGGGGGTTGTCGCGGCGGAACCGGCAGGAGGGGTGGAAGCCGGGCACCGCCATCGTGAGGGGACTCTTCGCGGGCACAGCGTACGAGAAACCCACCTTTGCGACGCCAGGCGTATCGGGTTGCGGAACGGAAACAACCTGACGACCACCCCGGACGGTGCGATTAGGTGATGAGCCGGCTAGCCTTTGCCAGATTCCTGACCGTCCACTCAGCGGAGGTCCGCCCGAGATGATCCGACTGTCCGGGGTGTCCCGTACCTTCGAGGGCCGATCCGGCCGGGTGGAGGCGCTGCGGGGCATCGACCTCGACGTCGCCGAGGGCGAGTTCGTCGCCGTGCTCGGCCGCTCCGGCTGCGGCAAGTCCACCCTGCTGCGGCTGGTGGCCGGGCTGCTCCCGCTGAGCGCCGGCGAGATCACCGTGGCCGGGACGCCGATCACCCGGCCCCGCCGGGACATCGCCATGCTGTTCCAGAAGCCGGCGCTGCTGCCCTGGCGCACCGTCCTGGACAACGTTCTCCTGCCCGTGGAGATCTTCGGCTGGAGCCGCGCCAAGCACCGCGAGCGGGCCCGGCAGCTGCTCGACGTGGCCGGGCTCGCCGGCTTCGAGAAGCGACTGCCACACGAGCTCTCCGGTGGCATGCAGCAGCGCGTGTCGCTGTGCCGGTCGCTGATCGGCGAGCCCCGGGTGATGCTGATGGACGAGCCGTTCTCCGCGCTGGACGCGCTCACCCGCGAGGAACTCTCCGGCGAACTCCAGCGGGTGCACATGGAGAACAAGCCGACCATCGTCTTCGTCACCCACTCGATCGACGAGGCGGTGCTGCTCGCCGACCGGGTGGTCGTGCTGAGCCCCCGCCCCGGCCGTATCCGCAAGGTCGTCGAGGTGACCATCCCCCGACCCCGCACCCTGGGCCGCAATGCCCACCTCGCTGACGTCGCCAGCGTCAGCGCCGACCTGCACGAGCTGTTGATGGAACGCGACCAGCCGGCCGCGGCCGGTGCGGAAGGACGATAGACATGCGGATGTCCGTCTTCACGGAGCCGCACCGGGGCGCCAGCTACGACGACCAGCTCCGGTTCGCGCGGATGGTCGAGGCGGGCGGCTTCGAGGGCTTCCTCCGCGCCGACCACTACCAGTCGATGGGCGCCGACCCGGGCCTGCCCGGCCCGACGGACGCCTGGCTGACCCTCGCCGCGCTCGCCCGGGAGACCGAGCGGATCCGGCTCGGCACCCTCGTCACGTCGGCCACCTTCCGGCTCCCCGGCCCGCTGGCGGTGATGGTCGCGCAGGTCGACCAGATGAGCGGTGGCCGCGTCGAGCTGGGCATCGGCGCCGGCTGGTACGAGCGCGAGCACATCTCGTACGGCATCCCCTTCCCGGCGGTCGGCGAACGCTTCGACCGGCTGGCCGAGCAGCTCGAGGTGATCACCGGGCTGTGGCGGACGCCGCCGGGCGCGACGTACAGCTACACCGGCGACCACTACCGGCTGGTGGACGCACCTGCCCTGCCCAAGCCGGTGCAGGTGCCCGGGCCGCCGATCATCGTGGGCGGGCGCGGCTCCAAGCGCACCCCCGAGCTGGCCGCCCGGTACGCCGACGAGTTCAACATGCCGTTCAAGTCCGTGGCGGAGACCGCGAAGGCGTACGACCGGGTGCGCGAGGCGTGCGACCGCAGCGGCCGGACGGAGTCCGGGCGGGCGCCGCTGGTGCTCTCCGCCGGGATCGTGGTGGCCGTCGGGCGGACCGACGCCGAGGCGAAGCGACGGGCCGCGCCACTGCACGAGAAGAGCGCGCTACCTCCGGAGGACCCGGTGGTCGGCTCGCCCGCGCAACTCGTGCAGCGGATCGGCGAGTTCGCCGCGGTTGGGGCCACCCGGGTACACCTACGCCTGATCGATTTCGCTGACCTGGACCACCTCGAGCTGATCGCCGCCGAGGTGCTCCCGCAACTGGACGGAGAACGATGACCGACGTGTTCGACGGGACCAAGCTCGGGCCGGTGGGCCAGGAGATCGTGTACGAAAACGACCGGGTCCGGGTCTGGCACATCCGGCTCGAACCGGGCGAGCGGCAGCCGCTGCACCGGCACGACCACCCGTACCTGGTGGTGGCGATCGAGGGCGCGAAGAACGTCGTGCAGACGGTCGACGGCACCCTGATCGACGCCGACGAACCCACCGGCGGAGTGGTCTACCGGGACCCCGGCGCCGTACACATGCTCACCAATGTCGGAGATACGACGTACCTGGCCCGGCTGGTCGAACTCAAGTAGACCCGCCGGGAGCGGGCCGGCGCGCCGCGCGGCGCGCCGGTGGCGATCGGGTGTACCAGGTGCGTAACGTGCCGGACATGGCCTTTCGGACCTGGGGCAGACTGCTGCTCACGGCGCTCGGGGTGAGCGTGCTGGCCGGAGCCGGCCAGCTCGGCGTCGCGTACGGATTCGGCATCGTCCGACTCACCGGCGCCTTCACCGGCACGACCGTCAATCAGTGGCCGGCCCAGCTCGTCTGGGTGGGCTGGTTCGCCGCGAACGCCGCCGTTGCCGGTGCCGTCCTCACCGGACGCCTGGCCCGCCGGGACGCCGCGCCGGTCAGCACCGGCCGGCAGTTGGCCATCGGCGCCGCGGCCGCGCTCGGCGCCACCGTCGTCGCTCCGCTCTGCATGCAGCCCGCCCGGGCAGCCGAACTGATCTCCGTCGACCCGGTCTGGGCGGTCGGCATCTGCGCCGTGCTCGGCGCGGTGATCGGGGCCGGCGCGGCGATCGCCGTCCTGCTCCGGCCCGAGCTGGGCTGGAACATGGCGGCGGTGGCCGGTGCGGTCTGGGTGCTGGCGCTGGTCTCCGTCCTGCCGTCGCTCGGCACGGTCGGCCCGCTGCCCACGGTCCGGCTCGGCGTCCTCGAGCCGAGCTGGTTGGACGACGGCGCGGCGCAACGGCTGGCGCTGGTCCTGCTGCCGCTCACGGCGCTGCTGGCCGGCGTGGCGACCGCCGGCCTGGCCCGCTGGCGTGGCCAGGTCCCCCTGGTCAGCGGGGCCACCGGGGTGGCCGGCCCGGCGCTGGTGGCGTTCGCCTACCTGACCGCCGGTCCCGGCGACGCGGTGGATCGTTACCAGACCACCCCCTACTACGGCGCGCTGATCGCGATCCTCGCCGGCGCGCTCGGCGCGGCCGCCGCCGCCCTGCTGCGCTGGCCGGCGCGTACCCGCACCGCCGATCGACGGGCGATCGAGCCGACCGACATCCTGCGCCCGTTGCCCGCCGGCCCGGCCCTACCCGGCGCCGACGCGGCAGACGCGGCAGACGACCGGGGCGCCGCCGAGTCCACCGGCACGGACCTGGCCAGCGCCGGCGCCGGACGTGACCCGCGCGCCGCCGACAGCACCGGACGTGACCCGGGCGCCGCCGACAGCACCGGTGCCGTCCGCACCGTCCCGGCCCACTGGGACTGGCCGGCGACCTCGGGAATCGGCCAACACGGGTCGGTGCCGGCTCACCCGACCGGCACTCCCCTGCCCCGACCGGCCGGCGGTCCCCGCCACCACAGCGACAACCTCGGTGACCCCGCGACGACGGCCACTACGCACGAGCCGGCCGCGACCAAGGCAAGCAGGGGCGAGCCGGCCACGACCACGCCAAGCAGGGGCGGGCCGAGCACCGACGACCCGGCCCAGGACGGTCCGGTCGGCGTCGACCCCACCGCTCCGAACCCCACCGCTCCGAAGGGCGGTCCGGGCGACGACGGCTCGACCAGCACCGCGGCGACGGCCACCACCGGCACGGCCCAGCCGACCGGCGAAGACGCGACGAGCCACCACTCAACCATCGACGGCACCACCGCCGCGACCAGCGCGAGCCCGGAGACGACCACAGCGAGCGCGAGCACGACCACAGCGAGCGCGGGCACGACCAGCACGGGCGCGGCGAGCAAGAGCACCGGCACGACCAGCGCGGGGACGACCAACGAGAGCGCCGGCACTGCCGGTGACGGCACGGCCGACGCACCGGCGCCCAAGCCGCGCCGGACCCGCAAGCCGAAGGCCGCACCGGCCGCCACGACCGCAGACTTGGCCGACGGTACGACGCCGTCCGACCCGGAGGTCGCCGCCGACCCGGGCAGGTCCACGACCGCAGGCCGCGCCAGAAGAACCACCCGGCCAGCCAAGGGCACCGACGGCACCGGCACGGCCACCGACGGGTCCCGCCCCGGCGAGGACGCCCCGGGCACCGAGCCCGGTCCGGGAGCCGGGACGCCCGCGGCGACCCCGGCCGCCACCACCGGCCCTGCGAGCCCCGCCACCACCGACCCGGCGGCGAGCCCCGCCACCATCGGCCCGACGGCGGCCGACCCGGGCGGTGATTCCGCAGCCGCGGTCGCGCCCCGGACCACCGACACCGACACCGAACGGTCCGCGACCGCGAGTGGTCCCGCCGGACCTCTGATCCGGCCGGCGGCAGCCACCCCGGAGGCGGATCGGTGGACCCCGGCCGCGCCAGCCTGGCCGGTCACCCCGGCGTGGACGGCACCTCCACAGGCCGGCGCCCCGGAACCTTCCGCATCGGACACCCCGATCAGCCCGGAGGAGCCGACCGAGCGGACGCTGCGCCCCCGGCACCGGGCACCCCTGCCGGACCTGAGCAGGGCCAGCACCTGGGACGCGTTCACCACCGCACGCCGCGAGGGGGCGGCAGACCCGCTGGAAAGTTCGGCGGGCGCCACCTGGCCGGCGTCGACCGACTCGCCCTCGGCCGGCGACCCGGCACCTCCCGCCGGAGCGTCGAGCCCGAACGGCACCGCCACACCGAACGGCACAGCCACACCGGCTGTCCCGCGCAGCGCGTCGGACCGGGCGGCCACCCGATGGCGACGGGCGGCCGGCACGCCGGACCTGGCCGCCGAGCCTGTTCCGACCGTTGCGGCGGGACAGGCCTCCCCGACCGCGGCCGCTCCGCTGGTGCCGGAACAGACCGGCGTCTATACCGACGGTCCGGCGAGCGCCGACGCCGCACCGGGCGCCGGCAACGACGCGGAGCAGCCCTCCCGCCGGGGACGGCTCGGCGGCCTGTTCCGCCGCAACCGGTCCCGCGCCGACGAGGAGAGCCCGGCCGCACCGGAGGCGACCGAGCCGCTGCCGGCACAGGACGAGGAGTTCGTCGACTGGGTCAGCGGCCTGAGCGAGCCGGTGGCGGACAACGAGCCGGAGCAGGAGAACGGCCGCCGCTCGCTGCGCTCCACCGGACGACACCACCGCGACTGACCCCGCAGCCCCGCGCGGGCTCGCCTGTGCACGGGCGGCCGGCGCGGGGTAGGCGGATCAGGCCAGCGGCAGGTAGACCTTTCCACCGCCGGAGACGAACTCCGCCGACTTGTCCTTCATGCCGCGGGCCGCGTACTCCTTGAGCTCCTGCGTGATCTTCATGGAGCAGAACTTCGGGCCGCACATCGAGCAGAAGTGCGCCGTCTTCGCCGGCTCGGCGGGCAGCGTGGCGTCGTGGTACGAGCGCGCCGTCTCCGGGTCCAACGACAGGTTGAACTGGTCCTCCCAGCGGAACTCGAACCGCGCCTTGGACAGCGCGTCGTCCCACGCCTGCGCGCCGGGATGGCCCTTGGCAAGGTCCGCGGCGTGCGCCGCGATCTTGTACGCGATCACGCCCGCCTTGACGTCATCGCGGTCCGGTAGGCCCAGGTGCTCCTTCGGGGTGACGTAGCAGAGCATCGCGGTGCCGAACATGCCGATCATCGCGGCGCCGATCGCCGAGGTGATGTGGTCGTACGCCGGCGCGATGTCGGTGGTCAGCGGGCCGAGCGTGTAGAACGGCGCCTCGTGGCACCACTCCTGCTGGAGGTCCACGTTCTCCTTGATCTTGTGCATGGGCACGTGCCCGGGCCCTTCGATCATCACCTGCACGTCGTGCTCCCAGGCGACCTTGGTCAACTCGCCGAGGGTGCGCAGCTCGGCGAACTGCGCCTCGTCGTTGGCGTCGGCGATGGAGCCGGGCCGCAGCCCGTCGCCGAGGGAGAAGGTCACGTCGTAGCGGGCCAGCAGCTCGCACAGCTCGGCGAAGTTGGTGTAGAGGAAGTTCTCCTCGTGGTGCGCCAGGCACCAGGCCGCCATGATCGAGCCGCCCCGGGAGACGATCCCGGTCACCCGGTTCACCGCGAGCGGCACGTACGGCAGCAGCACCCCGGCGTGCACCGTCATGTAGTCCACGCCCTGCTCGGCCTGCTCGACCACGGTGTCCCGGAACACCTCCCAGCTCAGCTTCACCGGGTCGCCGCCGACCTTCTCCAAGGCCTGGTAGATCGGCACCGTCCCGATCGGCACCGGCGAGTTCCGCACGATCGCCTCGCGGGTCTCGTGGATCCGCTTGCCGGTGGACAGGTCCATCACCGTGTCCGCACCCCAGCGGGTGGCCCAGGTCAGCTTCTCCACCTCTTCGGCGACGGACGAGCTGACCGCCGAGGTGCCGATGTTGGCGTTCACCTTGACCAGGAACGCCTTGCCGATGATCGCCGGCTCGCACTCCGGGTGGTTGACGTTGAGCGGCAGCACCGCCCGGCCGGCGGCGATCTCGGCGCGGACGAGCTCCGGGTCGACGTTCTCTCGGATCGCCACGAACTCCATCTCGGGCGTCACCACGCCGGCCCGCGCGTAGGCGAGCTGGGTCGGTCGGCGCCCGTCCGCCCCGGCCAATGGCGTACCCGCGCCCCGCGCCGGGGCGACGTCACCCCGTTCGGCGATCCACGGCCCGCGCAGCGGCGGCAGCCCCACCTCCGGGTCCGAGCCGGGACCGGACGTGTCGTAGAGCCGCACCGGCGGATGGTCACCGGTCAGCGCCACCTCCGCGAACGGCACCCGGACATCGGGCCGTGACCCCTCGACGTACACCTTGCCTCGTGCCTGCATGACAGCCTCCCTGGTGATCAAGCGGACCAGCCGAAGTGATCCAGCGGCCCACGGCCCGCACCCAGCTCCCAACCCCGCGCTCCAGTCAGTGCGCGGAGCACGTACTCCTTGGCGACCCCCACCGCCGCCGGCACCGGATCGCCCAGCGCGAGCCGCACGGCGATCGCCGCCGAGAACGAGCACCCGGTGCCGTGGGTGTGCCGGGTGTCCACCCGGGGTGCGCGCAGCAGGGTGGTGTGGCCGCCGCCGTGCAGCACGTCGACCGCCTCGCCCGCGTCCAGGTCACCGCCGGTGACCACCACGTACTTCGGGCCGCCGGCCGCGAGGGCCTCGGCGGCCGCGACCATCCCGGCCACGTCGTCCACCGGGCGTCCGGTGATGGCGGCGGCCTCCGCGCAGTTCGGCGTCGCCACCCTGGCGTACGGCAGGAGCCGTTCGACCGCGCTCACCACGCCGAGCCGGTGGCCGCTGGTGGCCACCAGCACCGGGTCGACGACGAGCTGGGGCAGCCGGCCGTCCCGGGCGGCCTCGGCCACGGCGTCGGCGACGGCGGGATTGCCGAGCATCCCGGTCTTGACCGCGCAGACCGTGAAGTCGGCGAGCACGCTGTCCAGCTGCTCGGTGACCGTGCGCGGGGGCAGCGGCAGGACGGCGTCGACGCCCCGGGTGTTCTGCGCGGTGACCGCCGTGAGGACGCTGGTGCCGTACGCGCCGAGCGCCGCGAAGACCTTGAGATCGGCCTGGATGCCGGCGCCGCCTCCGGAGTCGGAGCCGGCGATGGTGAGGATTGTGGTCGGTGTCACGGCTCCTCCTTGGTTGCGGTTTGGGGCTGCGGCCGACCGTGCCCACTCCGGGCGGTCAGGCGTTTTGACTGCGGGGGGACGGG
>NZ_JBSFYQ010000020.1:0-132274 GCF_053599855.1 Micromonospora sp. NPDC005161 | reverse complement strand
TGGTGGTTCAGCATGGTCGGATAGCCGCCGCGCTCGGCGCTGTACGTCGCCGGGCCGCCGAACACCTCGGCCAGCCACGTCGCCACGTGCCTGGCGTGGTCGGGGTCTATGTGCGCGAATAGCGGCGCCAGCAGATCGTCGGTGACCACCAGCTGGTAGAACGCGTCGCACAGCCGCACGAACGCGTCCGTGCCGCCGGCCCACGCGTACAGCATGGGTGGTGCGCCGCCACCCGGTCCGGCGACCGGCGTCGGTGCGTAGTGGGTCATCTCCTCGATGTCCTGGACGTAGGGGCGGATCTCGCCGAAGAACGCGTCGAAGTGCGGCCCGCCCCGGAAAGCGCGGAGGTGGTCGTCCGCGGACGTCCAGGTGATGCGCAGGATGTACCGGCAGGGATCATCCATGCTGCGCATGAGCTCGTAGTCGACACATTGCGGCGCGGCGCGTAACGCGGCGGCGGCCCGATCGTATGCGGCCTCGAAGCCGTCCAGCCGCTCCTGCGGCAGGCGGTACCTGATGTACTCGGTCACCATGGGGAACAGCCCAGCACACTCGGATGTGATGATCAAGTACGCACCATTGGGTGCGTGCCCGGCACGGAGGTGACGATGGCCGAGCGGTATCGCTGCCCGGTGGAGCTGACCGTCGACCTGCTCGGGGGCAAGTGGCGCACGGTGATCTTGGCGCACCTCAAAGAGGGCGTGCACCGCTATGGGGAACTGCGCCGGCGCATGCCCGGCGTGAGCGAGAAGATGCTCACCCAGCGGCTACGAGAACTTGAGGCGGACGGCCTCGTCGCACGGCAAGACCACGGGACCGTCCCGCCGCACGTCGAGTACTGCCTCACGGACGAGGGCCGCAGTCTGGCGCCGGTCTTGCAGGCGCTCTATGACTGGGGCGCGGAACGGGCCACCCGTTCCGGCATTCAGATCGACGACCATGGATCAGTGGTCGACGTCGCCCCTCGGACACAATTTAGTACATGATCCACTTGGGCTGGCCTGAGCGAATATCGGATCGGCGGACGTGAGGCACAGACCCTCACCGGAGGGCGCTGTCGAGGATGCGCCGAGGCAGGTTCAGCCACCACGATGCCGCGGCTCGGGGTTCGGCAGGAAGGGTGGCGTCGTTCCGCACGAGCTGAAGCATCCGCTCGTTGCGTGCGATGCCCAGGGCGTAGACCAGTCCAATCAAGGCGCTCGCGTGGGTGTTGCTCCGGCTCTGTCGCCACCGGCGGGTGTGGTGCTCTATCGCCTGTGTCCAGTAGTGATCGCTGCTGCGGCCACCGATGTGCCCGATCGCCTGAGTAGCGGCGAGGGCGATAACCGAAGGGAGCCCGGTTGCTGTGGTCAATCGTTCGATCATGGGGCGCTGCTCCGACGTGCCGACGATCCGGAGCGCCTCGATAATGGTCAGCGCCTCTTCTGTCGGGCCGCTGGCGGCGCTGATGGCCAGCTCGGAGGCGAGCGCCGCGGCGAGAGGCTGACGATACGGCGTGCCGGAGAGCAGCATCGCGGCGTACATCCGGACGTCGAAGACCGGGCTGAACAGCATCTCGTCCAACAACGCCGGGAGCAGCCGGTCGTGGAAATTGGGCACCACGAACGGTGTCCGGACCAACGTCGCGCCCACGAGCCGGGTGACCAGTACCTGGGCTGCGTCCTCGTCGGCAGGGCGTTCGGCCTCCAGCGCCGGCCGGGCCGGGCCGAGGGTCAGCGCCCGGCCGAGTTGCGCCGTGGACCGTGCGGAGTCCGTTGGCAGCCGCCGTAGCAGCTCGGCGGCGAGCGGCTGCGCCCTCTCGTAGGTGGCAGGGTCGAGCACCAGGTCTTGGACGACCGGTAGGAGCCGCTGTAGCTGCGGTCTGGTGAAGTGTCCGTACCGCAGCTTCCGGACGCAGCCGAGCAGGGCTCCGTACTGAGCCCGGTCGTTGGTGGGGTTGGCGAGTTGCGCGAGTAGGTGCCGGCTCGCGTCCGGATGGGAGCTGCCGTCGAGGATGCTCACCGTCTCGACGAAGACCTGACCCGTTCGGTCGGCCGCGAGGTCGGCGCAGGCGGCGATGGCGGCCTGTTGGCCGACGGGGTGAGCCAGGAGCCGATTGAGCGCTTCGTGACGCTGCATCCATGCCAGCCCGTCGGCGATGATCATCTCTGACAGCAGTCGCTGCGCCATCTCGCGCCAGGCCGAGCGTGGCGTGATGACCTGGCGGGGGGCCGCGGCCAGCTGTGTGGTCAGCTCGTCCCATTCCGACCCGGTCACGATGCTGTCGGAGAGGATGAGCTCCAGCAGTTGCTCAATGCGCGCCAGCTTTTCGGTGGCGTGCGGATTTGCACCTCTGGCTAGCAGGGGAGAAGCGCTGACATCCGGTGCGAAGTACCGGTAAATGGTGTCAAGAAGTGCAGTGAGACTGCCGTCAGGAAGGTCAAGCAACTGCTCGTAGCGCCGTACGGCCAGGAACGGAACACGTACCGCAGCCGTTTCCCAGCGGGAAATGCGGTAGACGCTGGTGCGTTCCTGCCAGCAACCGCCCTGGAATGCGTCCGCGAACCCGGTGGCTGCCGCCCAGTCTTCTTCTTGCCCATGCAGCCGGTTGACGCGGAGCAGCCATGCGGCCCGGTCCTGGTGCGGTGGCCAGCCGGGTCGGACGGGTGTCTGGCGCGGTGAGCGGGGCGGTCGGCCTCGACGCCCAGTGAGTCGACTCCCGCTCCCCACAGCGCATTTATTGCACGCCGTTCAGCGGAGTGCAACAGCGCAGCCACGAACTGACACTGAACGTACCTTTGACTGACCGCCCAACCAGGACCGCCAATATCCGAGTGAAAGCTCCAGGTCGAGTCACGGTCATTCCGCCATGGATTCGGTGTTGGTTGGCAAGGGGTGGCCCGGACGTCAGCAGGGAGGACGGATGGAGATCATTCGCACCAGGAAGGTATCCGAGCTGGTCGCAACGGCCGGGTCGATGTCCCGTATCCCAGCGCAGCGCGGCGACACCGAGGGCGTGGGTCCGGAGCCGGTCCAGTCACCGCGTATGCCGTCGCTCGAGCAGGCGATCCGGACCGTGCCGGTGCCGTGGGCGCCGCCCCCGTTGTCCCGCGAGGGGGCCGCCGTAGGTCTCGCCTTCCTCGACATGGCGTTGCGGCAGAACCACATTCGCCGGCTCACCGAACGGCTCTCCTTCGTCGAGCACGGCGTGGCGAGCAGGACCACCGAGGTGGACGTCCGGTTGAGCCTGCTGGACCCGAGCCAGCGCGAGGCCAGCCACCTGTTCCAACGCCTCAGCAGCCGCAGCGCCCGGGACCCGGAACAGGAGCAACCCGCTACGCCCACCATCTGGGTACCGGTGACGCGCATCTCGAGGTTGAGCGTCTCGCCGATCGACGTCGTTGACGCGGCCGGGAACAAACTTCCCCGCCTGACCCAGTACGAGACGTCCCGACTGCTCGCGTCGGGTCTGTACCGACTGTTGAAGGGCATCCTGTCCAGCCGGCCGGAGTCGCGCCAACCGTCCAACGTGAGCCGGCTACTCCGCGAGGAACAGGCCCGATGGCTGCTACAGGCCGCCCTGCTCGCGCTCTTGACCGAACGCAGCAGGCCGTTGGGTGACGTCGAGCAGGGCGAGCACCGCATCCTTCGGCCCCCGCCAGCCGGCACCTCCGAAGCCCACGACTGCCGAGAACTCGTCGTGTCCGTGCTGCGCCAGTACGAGCCGCAGCTCGAGTCGTACGCGGACCTGCTCGACGTGGCCCTCAACAACTACCTCCTGGTCACCGCCCTCGACCTGACCAAGGACGACCACCTGCTGAGCTACGACGCGCCGGTACATCTGACCGAGCAGGGCCGCGCCGCCGACCGCGCCAGCGTCTGGTCCCGCTCGACTTCGGCCCGTTACCGCATCCAGTACCTGGCGCGGATCCCCGCGAGCCTGCGCTCCTACCACGTGGTCGCCGAAACCGAGCCCGGCGTCCATATCGAGGCGATGTCTCTCGTGACCGACGTGGACGAGGCGAACGCGACGGAGTTGACCGCGGATCTGCGCGCCCTCGCCGACCGGCAACGCAGGCACAAGCCGGGGCGGCAGACCGAGGCCCGCCTCCTGGAACTCGAACTGCAGTCAGCGCTGGGTCGCCTCTCCGAACTTCTCCGATCCCGGCGATGGGACGCCAGCCAGGCCGGGCTGGAGATGACGGACGCCGCGCTTCGGGGCAGCAGCCGGTTGGCGGACCTCTACCTGTCGGCTGAGCCGCTGGTCAACGAGCAGGACAGGATCGAGGCGCCCCTGCTGACCAACCCCACCCTGACCGCCGACAATCTCGATCAGGCGGCCGACGAGATCGAAGCACAGCAGCTCGGTTCCGACTTCTCCGTGGAGAACGACCAGGCGAGCAGCCGGGCGCACGCCTACTGGCGGCGCACCTCACCCCGATCGTCCGACGGCGAACACACCTCC
This sequence comes from Micromonospora sp. NPDC005161, assembly GCF_053599855.1. Taxonomy (NCBI): domain Bacteria; kingdom Bacillati; phylum Actinomycetota; class Actinomycetes; order Micromonosporales; family Micromonosporaceae; genus Micromonospora; species Micromonospora sp. NPDC005161. The sequence goes on along the minus strand of NZ_JBSFYQ010000020.1, from coordinate 127,830 downwards.
GTGACCTGCACGCTGACCCTGCGAGACGCGACCGGGGTGCGCCCAGGCAGCGTCATCGCCTTCGCCCTCGCCGTGGCCACCACGATCTACCTGGTCGGCGCTCTGCTCGCCGGAAGTCCGTGGCCCTACGGCCGTTCCGCCAACGGATCCTCGAACGCGGACGCGGTGGTCGCGGTACTGCTGCTGGTGCCCGGATTCCTCTACACGAGGCTCGACCTCCCGATGCGACACACGATTCTCGGGCACCTTCGGCGACAGTCCCGGCGCCTGGCGCACCTGTCCATCGCGTCGGCCGTGGGAGCCTCCGCCGTCATCGCCACCGACGTCCACGGCCCCGCGCTGGGCGGGATGCTCGCCCTGACGACGGCGCTGCCTCTTCTGGCGGCGGCCATCCTGCACCGGCGCCTTGCCAAGCACCGCGACCTCGCACCCGCCCGCCTGTCTGCTCCGAGATGGCTTCTTACGCCGGCCGCCAAGCCAGTGCCGACGGACGCCGTTTTCCAATCGACTGGATGGCATCATGAGTGACGAAGAAGAAGCCTCCCCCGCCGCGCTGGCCGATCTCGCCCGAGCCGGATTTCTGATGGCGAGGCAGTCCCTGATGCAGGTGAACTTCGAGGTGCACCACGTCCTGGACCGGGGCGGCTACCTCCGTGACCTGTTCGACGACCGGGTTGCTGCCGGCCGGTCTCCGCTACCGCAACCCGACCATGGCATGGCGAACGGCAGCCGCGAAGCGCCGCCACCACCGGGCCAGACTCCGCGCGAGACCCTCTCCGCCGCCGCGCACGGGGTCGGGCTGGTCATCGGGACGTACGTCGGCGCACTCCCGCAGGGCATGCAGCGCCGGCGCCGGGGCAGCGATCTTCCGGTGGCACTCAGAGTCGATGACCGGTCGTCCGACTCGTGGGTCTTCCAGGGCACCGCGTGGCCCAACCCGACCTTCATCTACGAGTCGGGGCAGAAGTTCGAGGGCCTCATCCTGATTCAGGAGAAGACCACCCGGCGCTCGAGCTTCCAGAGCCGGGCGATCGCCGAGTTGATCGCGGAGGTATCGAGGATCGCCGCCGAGCACAAGGCACCTCTACTGTCCGTGCAGGGCCCGGTTCAGCTGCCCGCTCGGCCCGACGACGGAGAATGGCCGGTACCATCCGTCGTCGCGGTGCGTTTCGCCATGGCGCTCCGACGTGCCGGCGCCGAACGGCGCCTCAAGCTCTCCGAGGCGTTCGCGGAGTTCGCCGGCAAACGCGGTTACGGGTTCTGGCGGGCCGACATCCGGCCGGGCCACCGGCAAGGCAACTGGTATCTGGTCCGCCCGCACGACCGGTCGAGGGCCGAGAAGTACGCGGCCCGGGCCCGATGGGACGACGTGGAACCGCGGTGTTCCCTGCCCATCACCTTCGTCGGACCCGCCCGCGTCGGATCGACCAGCGCGATCATGTCCTACCTTCGCGAGTTCCCCGAACTGGGTGTGCTGGCCTGCTCGATCATCTCGCTGGACGACCTCGCCTTCATCCACCTGCAACTCGCCGTCAACCGGCTCCCACCCGGAGGAACCCAGGAGTTCGAGAGTGACCTGCGCCGTCGTGTCCGATCGGCGGGCGGGGACGACATGGAGGGCCGGACCAGTGCTCCGCAGGAGTTGCTCCCCGAGATCCTGCCGCTGGTGACGGGAAACGGCAATGGCAAGCCCGGCCTTGACAAGCTCACCGGCTTGACTGACCGCGCAGGCGACTATCAGGTCCTCACCGGGCCGACCATGCTCGTTCGACACGAGGGGAATGACCGCATCCCGCTCTGGTTCTCCTGGCGGGCCGCGGGCACCGACGACGGTCTCGCCGCACCCCTGATCGCCTTCATGGACGCACTCGCGGTGACGGGCCTAGCTCCCGCCCGCGGGGGAGCGAAGGAGATCGGGGCCCAGCCGAATCTCGACTACCTGGTGTGCCGGGATGTCGGCGAGTCGACGCTGCGCGGGCGAGGGAAGATCACTCTTCCCCGCCGTGTCCTCCGTCAATTCGCGGACACCAGACCCGACGTCATCGGCCCCCGGATATCCACCAACCTGGAGGATGCCTGGCGCGTGGAACTGGGCCGATACGCGCTACCGGGCGGCGTGGAAGTCTCGGTGGCGTGGATGGAGTACCGCCTCAACAACTCGACGACCTTGATGTGATCCCAGCCGGTGCGGACATCAGGGCATGGTTGTCGGGGTTGCCGCGCCGACGGGGCCGCCGAAGACCACCGCGCCATGACCAGCGCATCCGCTGCGGTGACCTCTTCGGCGGACCCGAAGGGGTCGGCTATCGCCGTCACGTGACTGGCCCTGACGCACCCTATGCCGATGAGCGTGCGTTCAGTCGAGCCAGCAGATCACCGCATCGCCGTCTTTGGCGGCTGCGGCGAAGAAGCTTCGGGCGTCTGGCAGATAGTGCGCCACCCACGCCAGCTCGCCGGGTTTTTCCCAGGTACCAGGGTAAATCTCGGCGCGGTTCAACTCCTGCGGGTCGACGCCGCGGATGAGATCGTCTTCGGTGAGTGCGGCCAGTTGCGAGGCAGCAGCCGCTACCTGGACCGGTGTCAGATAGGAGGGCGGCCCGTAGCCCCAGTCGTCCTCAAGGTTTTCGAGGAAGTCGAACATCTCGTCGCTGTCGGGTTCGACGTCTGGCAACTCCACGAACCTCTCGGCTCCCAGGACCAGCGGAATCCCGAAGCCAAGCCGGTCGAGTAGGAAGTCGAGCCCGTTCCATGCCTTGTCGGTGGCGGTCCAGCGTCCGGAGTTGTCGTCCCGTTCCGTCATCGCGATCTCGTAGGCCCAGCCGAGGTTGGTCCTGGCACATTCCAGTTCGTCCGGGGAAACGCGCAGCCAGTTGCCGTTCATGCTCACGACGCCAGCCTAGAAGCCGGCTGCGACAGTTCCCGCAACAGCGGGCGCGGCGAGGAAACGCCGGACCTGCTGCTGCGTGGCGCGGATGAACCGAGCTGCCGTGTCCTGGTCGCCCCGACCCGCCGCGAGGGCCCACGCGGTAATTTCGTCACCATCCGTCACCTGGTACCTCCGTGTCCGGTGCCGCCGGCGTCAAGGGCTACGACATCCGCGGCCAAACAATACGACGGGTTGTAGTAGGTGTTCGGGTGAGCGTACGGGACGCCTTTCGCGGCCTCCGGTCACCGGTACGCGCGAATGGTGTCGCTGGATCAACCCGGTGCCGGTCAGCGACACCTCGAATGGCCTGGTCGCTGCCCGGGTCTGCGCCGGTGGCGGCGCGGCCGCGGCGTACGCGCCAGGTACGTGGTGGTCGACGCCCAGGACGAGGGGCAGTTGCGTGCGGTCAAAGAAGACGACGGATTTGAATATCTTCATCATGTGGATGACGACGCCCGCTCTGCCTCGCGGTCGCGTTGGCTGGGCTGCGTCGCGGACCCGCTATGCTCCTGACGGCGCTGGTTCGCCCGGTCGTGACTGGCTGGGCGTCGTAAGAGGGAACCCGGTGTGAGTCCGGGACTGCCCCGCAGCGGTGAGTGGGAACGACCGCCGTCATCAGCACTGGGCCCGAGGCCTGGGAAGCGACGGCCAGTAGGAGACCGGCGCAGCCGGCCATGCCCACGAGTCCGAAGACCTGCCCGTGCCGCGTACACAACCGTGTGCGCTGCCGTCGGCCTCGCGGGTGGGCTGAGCGGGTGACGTGCCGCGCGCGCTGTGCGTGGGTGCGTGCTCGTCAGCGTGTGTCCGCGTTCCGACGGTGTGGTTTCCCGAGGGACGGACTACCGCTGTGCACGACACCGCCACGATCGCCGGCCGAGCGCCGTCGGCCTCACACCTGACCCTGTCGCAGATCATGGATCAGCACCACACCAACCTCATGGGTACGGTGCACGGTGGCCGGATCCTCAACCTCATCGACTCCGTCGCCGGGGTGGTCGCCGCCCGCCATTCCGACGGACCGGCCGTCACCGCCGCCATCGACGAGACCGCGTTTCTCCGGGCGGTCCGGGTTGGCGACGTGGTCCATGTGGACGCTCGCATCACGTGGGCCGGGCGCAGCTCGATGGAGGTTGCGGTCAAGGTGACCGCTGACCGGTGGGACCGGGCGGTGCCGCCCACCGACGTGGCCACCGCGCACCTGGTGATGGTCGCCATCGATGACAACGGCCAGCCGCGTACGGTGCCGCCGCTGCTGCCGGAAACCGACGGTGACCGGCGCCGGTACCGAGAGGCGGAGATCCGCCGGGAGCACCGGTTGACTCTGAGGCGGGCGCTGCTTGACGGCGCCGGGGAGGGCTGAGACGTGCTCGGCCTCTCCGTGCCGGCATTGGCCGGCTACCTGGCCGCGATCGTCGTCCTCATGGTGACTCCCGGCCCGGACATGATGTTCGTGCTGGCCAACGCCACCTGCTACGGCGCTCGCGCCGGGGTGGTGGCCGCGCTCGGCGTCGCCGCGGGGGAGGCGGTGCATGTGGCGGCGGTCGTCTGCGGTCTCGCCGCGGTGATCTCAGCCTCGCCGGTGCTGTTCACGGCAATCCGCTGGCTTGGCGCGGCATACCTGATCATCCTCGCGGTGCAGGCCCTGCGTGGCGCCGGCACTTCGGCTTCCGATGCGTCGCAGCCCGGTGGTCGTGCCGGGCGCGCCTTCCTGCGTGGACTGGTCACCAACCTGCTCAACCCCAAGATGATTTTGTTCAGCGTGGCGTTCCTGCCCCAGTTCGTCGATCCGGCGGCGGGCAACACCACCGCCCAGCTGGTGCTCCTTGGCGCGCTGTTCGTCACGGTGCAGCTCACGGTCGACATCGCCTTGGGCGCGGGCGCCGGGCGACTCGCCGGCCGGCTCGCCGACGGCCGCTGGCCGCGGCGGATCAACCGAGTCTGCGCGGTCGCGTTCGTCGCGCTCGGACTACGACTGGCGGTCGGCTCGTAGCGGCGGCAGCCAAGTGGCCGGCGGATTCGGCTCGTCGTCCCCGGGGTCGCCGTCGGACGATGTCATCGGGCAGCAGCACGCGGCTGACGAGCCGGTCGAGATGACGTTGCGCGGGCCGGACGACGCAGGTACCACTCGGCCACGGCAAGGTTGATCAACCAACCGGCGAGCACCAGGCCGGCGCGAACGTTCCCATCGGGCTGTTCGCCGGTCGCGACCAGGTACGGCGCGTGCGTGAACGCCTGGGTGCCGGCCCCGAGGCCGATCGCGTAGCCGCGCACCATCCAGCGGCGGTGCGGTGCGAAGTGCCGGCGTAGCGCGGCGGCGAGGCCGAGCAGGATCGAGCCGGCCATGGCCGAGCCGAAGACGAGCCGCATGCCGGCGAGCACGTCGTTGTCATGGGCCGGAAGGTCGTACGCGAACGCCATCCAGACGCCGGAGAGCGCGACCGTCAGTCCGCAGGGGACAAGCACCCGGCCGGCGAGGCGGTGCCAGCGGCGTCGACGCAGGCTGGGTACGAACTGGAAGGCTCCGAGAGTCGTGTAGACCACCGCGCCGACGATGTGCAGCACCACCGGCAGCGGGTCGGCGACGAAGCGAGCGTTCGCCGGGGTGACCTCCGGTCCGGTGCCCAGCTCGGTGAGCCGTCCCGCACCAGCGATCATCGGTATCAGGCCCAGCAGGATCAACGCGGCCGGTAGCCGCCACTCGCGCATCGTCATGCCATCGATGGTGGACGCGGCACCCGCCCCGGCTCATCAGCACATGGGCCGCAATCGGGCCGGCCCATGGTCGTACGCCGTCGTCGTACTTGTGCCGGTCACTAGCGTGTCCGCCTGCGGTTGGTCTCGTACGCCCACATCGCCACCTCGACCCGGTTACGCACACCGAGCTTGGTCATCAGGCTGGTGATGTGCGACTTGACCGTGCTCAACGTGATGTAGAGCTCGTCGGCGATCTCCTTGTTGGTGCGTCCCCGCGCGACGGCGACGAGTACCTGCTCCTCCCGGTCGGTGAGCGCCTCGATGGGCTGCTTCGGCGGCGCGGCTGGACCCGCGTCGGCGAACGCCTTCAGCAGCCGCGTGGTGACGCTCGGCGCGATCAGCGCATCCCCGTTGGCGGCCGCGTGCACGGCCTGGCTGAGCAGGTCGGGGCCAGCCTCCTTGAGCAGGAAGCCGCGGGCGCCGGCACGCAGTGCCGCGTACACGTACTCGTCGAGGTCGAAGGTCGTGATGACGACCACCGCGAGCGGCTCCGGGACCGATGGCCCGGCGAGCGCCCGGGTGGCCTCGATGCCGTCCATGCCGGGCATGCGAATGTCGAAGAGACACACGTCGGGGCGGAGTCGCTGGGCGAGCTCGACCGCTTGACGGCCGTCGCCAGCCCCACCGACGACCTCGATGCCGGGCTGAGTGTTCAGGATGATGGTGAGGCCGGTGCGGACGATCTCCTGGTCGTCCGCGACGAGCACGCGTACCGTCACGCGCCGACCCCCTCGCGCGGGAGCACGGCCGTGACGGTCCACCCACGGTCGGGATTGGGGCCGGCCTCGCAGGTGCCGCCGAGCAGGTCGGCGCGCTCCATCATGCCCACCAGGCCGAAACCGGGCGAGCCGGTCGGGCGGGCGGCGCCGGCCTCGCCGTCGTCGCTGACCCGCAGGCGTACGGAGGTGTCGTCGGCCGCGACGCTGACCTCGATGCGGGTGGCGTGGCGGGCGTGGCGACGGGCATTGGTGACCGACTCCTGAGCCAGGCGGTAGAGCGCGGAACCGACCGTGGGCGGAAGGTCGCCGAGGTCGCCGCGGAAGTCCACGTCGACGGCCGGCCCGGTGCGGAAGCGGCCGGCGAGCCGCTCGATGTCGGCGACCTGCGGGCTGGGTCCCAGGTCGGCGGGCTGGTTGCGGCGCAGGACGCGGACCATCGCGCGCATCTCGGTAAGCGCACGGGACGCCTCGGCCTCGATGACGCGGAGCGCCTCGACGGCGGCGCCGGGCTGGCTCGCCGAGGCGGCGATGCCGGCCTGGGCGCGGATCGCCATCGCCGACACGTGGTGGGCCACCGTGTCGTGCAGGTCACGGGCGAGCCGCTCGCGCTCCAACAGCTTCACCTGATCGAGCTCGCGCAGCCGGGCGGCGGCGCGGAAGCGGATCGCGGTGCCCAGCGTGGCGGCGGCGAACATCACCGCGAAGCCGGCGACCAGTTCGCCGCCATTGAGAGAGCCGGCCAGGCCGGCGGCGACCACCTTGGCGACCACGAAGAACGAACCGATCACGGCATCCCGGCCGGAGCCCCAGCGGAACAGCGCGGAGACCAGCAGGACCAGGAAGCTCGCCGTGAACATCTGGCAGGCATCGCCGGGCAGCACGAATGGGCCGACCGTCGTGAAGCCGAACGCGATCGCCACCATCGCGAGCGGCTCCGTACGCCGCCACAGGAGTGTGGGCAGCAGCGCGAGCGCGACGACGACGCAGCCCACCCGCCACGGCAGATCGGGCCGGAAGACCCCTTCCACCACGATCGCCGGCGCCAGGACGCCGATCAACGCCCAGTCGCGCCACACACGGGACGGGGCATGTGGCACACGTGGCTCGGCCAACACAGCGTGCAGGCGAGAGTGCATAGGACCATCGTACGAACGGTGGTGCGACTCCAGATCGGTCCAAAGTACGACTGATTTGTGACTTCTCATCGGAGGCCGGCTCGTTGATCTCTCGCGGCCAGCTACACCGGCCACGGTGGCCGCGGCCTGCACGGGCCGGTCAGCCCGGGTTGCCGCGCGGGATGACCAGCCCGGTCTCGTAGGCGACGACGATCGCCTGCGCCCGGTCCCGCAGGCCCAGCTTGCCCAGCAGCCGGCTCGGCCGCGATGACCCGGACGGCGTCGAACAGTCGCTCGGCGGTGACGTCCTTGAGCAGGAAACCGCTCGCCCCGGCGCCGAGGGCGTCGTGGACGTGCTCGTCGAGGTCGTCGCCCGGCAGGTCCTGCCCGGCTGCTGAGCTACGGCGTCGCCGCAGTGTCACGCGACACCGCCGGGTCCATCGCCACGATGCTCATCCTGCTGTACCCCGGGCCGATCCTGAGCGCAGTGGTCACGGACGCCCAGTGGCTGAAGCGCATCGACCGGATCTCACCGATGTCCGCCGGCCTGAAAATCCAGGCGACGAGGGCGCTGGAGTCGCTGACGGTCGGACCTTGGCAGGGCCTGGGCGTCCTGGCCCTGTGGGCGGCGGGCGCACTGCTGATCGGCCTGCTGTCGCTGCAGCTGCGCGACGCGTGATCCGACAACCACGCCGCCTCGACCGAATTCTGGCGGGGGCTTTCATCCGCCCTCGAGTCGGGTGACCAGGATCCGGCCGCCCTCGTACACGCCACCATCGATGGCGAGGACGCGGCCGTCGGCGTACCGCAGGGCCTCGCGCACCTCGTCGGGGGCCACCCCGAAGTGCTTGGTGAGCGTGCTGTGCCCGTGCACCAGCACCTCGCCACCGTACGTGCCGAGCATGGTGGCCACCGGGTCGTCCGGCTTGGCCGGCTCGCTGTCCCGGAACGCGCCACGGTCGCTCATCTGTCGGCAGAACGCCAGCCAGCCGGCGGCGTCCCGGTTGGCGAGCGCCTCCGCGATCCCGGTGTTGACGGCGGCGACGCTGTCGCCGAACTCCAGGTAGCGGGTGGTGTCGGAATGCACCAGCAGGTAGTTGTCGACCACCGCCATGGCCGGCCGGGAGGCGATCCACGAGATGTGCTCGTCGCCGAGCCGGCGCAGGTCGTCGTCTCGACCGCCGAATCGCGCCCAGCCACCCCGGAAGCCGTCCCGCTGCGGCCAGCCGGGCACGGTGGTGGTGTCGAAAAGGTACGCCGCGAGCAACTGCACCTCGTGGTTGCCCAGCAGTGCCTGCACCTGGCCGCCGACGGCGGCGGCCTGCCCGGTCAGCCGCCGTACGTCGTCGATGACCCCGATGCCGTCGGGTCCGCGGTCGACGTAGTCACCGAGCAGCCACAGCCGCGCGTCCGCGCCGGACCAGTGCCCGGCCGCGTCGGTGAGGCCGGCATCGTGCAGCGCGTTCCGCAGTTCGGCACGGTGGCCGTGCACGTCGGCGACCACGAAGAGCGGCGTCCGGTCGACAGTCACCCGCCGAACCCTACCCGCGACCGACCGACGGGCGAGGTCGGTGAGCGGGAGGGCCGCGCCGCACCGGGTGACGCTAGGTTGTGCGGATGACACGCATCGGGTTTATTGGCCTTGGCCGGATGGGATCCCTGATGGCCGGTCGGCTGGTCGCTGCCGATCACGAGGTGACGGTCTGGAACCGTACCGCCGACAAGGCGGCGGCGCTGGTGCAGGCGGGGGCCCGGGCGGCCGCGACTCCCGCCGAGGCGGTCGCCGGCGCCGACGTGGTGATCACCATGCTGACCGGCCCGGCCGCCGTGGACGCGGTGCTCTTCGGCGACCACGGTGCCGCCGCGGCGCTTGACCCGGCCGCGACGCTGGTCGACATGTCGACCGTGGGCCCCGACCACATCGCCTCGCTGCACGATCGACTGCCCAACGTGGACCTCGCGGACGCCCCGGTCAAGGGCAGTCTGCCGGCCGCCGCAGCCGGCGAGTTGGCGATCCTCTTCGGTGGCAGCGACAAGACCCTGGCCCGGGTGAGCGAGGTGCTGGAGGTGCTCGGCAAGGTCCAGCATGTCGGGCCACTGGGTGCGGGCGCGGCCGTCAAACTGGTGGTCAACGTGGCGCTGTGCGGCTCCTTCGTGCTTGTCGGTGAGGCGCTGGCGCTGGGCGATCGGCTCGGGCTGTCCACCGAGACCACCTTGGCGGCGCTGAGCGGCACCGCCCTCGGTTCACTCGTGCCGCGGGTGCGCGCCCGGGTGGACAGCCCCGAGGCGCCCACGCAGTTCTCGTACGGATTGGCCGCGAAGGATCTGAAGCTGGCGCTCGAAGCCGGCGCGCCGACGCAGGGAGTGATCGCCGCCGCGCACCAGCAGTTCGCCACCGAACTGCCCCGGCTCTCCGAGAGCGACATCGGGGAGATCGTCGCCGTGCTGCGGCGGGCCGCGACCCGCTGAATGGAGGGCAGCAGGACACGTTGGTGCGCTCGGGTACGCCCTTCGCCGCGCGTTGTCCCGTTGCGGGGTCGTCAATCGGTCCGGGCGCGGAGGCTCCGCGCCAGGGTCGGGATCATCACCGTCGCGGGGACGAGGTGTAGCCCGAGGAGAGCGGTGGTGGTGGCGGCGTTCGCCCCGGCGAGGAGAGGCGGGACCAACGAGATCGCGGTCAGCGACACTGCCGTCCACACGAATCGCTCGGCAGGACGAGCGCTCCAACGAAGAAGAGCGACGGCAATGACGACGCCCACGACCGAGAAGAAGCCGGTCACCACGGCGAACCCGGCCAACGGGATCGTCTCGCCGCCATCAGGGATCTCGAAGTCGACGCCAACGGCCTGGGCGAGCGCAGCGGCGAGGGTGGTGGTCACCATCGCCGCGAGCGTGGCAAGGAAGCCGGTGACGGCGAGCCCGCGGAGTCGGCGGGTGCGGCTGGTCCGGCCCGATGCCGGGCCTGCGACGACGCTGGTGTCATCCATGCTGTTCATGTCGTTCCTCATCAGGACTACTCCGTGCCGTCCGCCGGCAGGCGCTCCGGCAGCCCTAGCCGCGGGAACTGGTCGTTGTGGAAGGTGATGATCTCGGTGATCGCCCCGCCGGTGACGCGCAGCACGTCGACCGTCAGCGGCAGGTACGCGCCCTCTCGCTTGCGCCAGAGGTAGAAGGCGATGGCGGGCTGCCGGTTCACGGAGGTGGGGACGCCGCGCAGGCCCTTCATGCCCACGAAGCCGTCCTCGACCCAGTCGTTCACCACCGCGTCGCGGCCGACGAACAGGCCCGGCGTGGGCGGCATCGAGCAGCGGACGTCGTCCCGCAGCAGTGCGGCGAGTCTGTCGATGTCCGTGGCCACGCTGGCGTCGGTGAAGCGACGCACCAGCTCGCGCGTCCCCGCGTCCATCTCGTCGCCGGTCCAGTCCTGCCGCTCGGAGGGCAGGTGCTCCCGCATGCCGGCGCGGGCCCGCTGCAGCGCGCTGTTCACCGAGTTGACGGAGTCCCCGAGCAGCTCCGCGACGTCCTTCGCCGGCCAGCCGAGCACGTCCCGCAGAATCAGCACGGCCCGCGGGCGCGGCGCGAGGTGCTGGACTGCGACCAGGTACGCCAGCTCGATCGTCTCCCGCGCGACGGCGACGGTTTCCGGCTCGTCCGCGTCGCCCGCGGGCAGCTCGTCGAGCAGCCGGTCCGGGTAGGGCTGCAGCCACAGCACCTCGCCGCCGGTCGCGGGCTCCGGGCGGCACTTGGCGAGCAGGTCCAGGCAGGCGTTGGTGGCGATCCGGTACAGCCAGGCCCGGAACGTCGACCGCCCCTCGAAGGTCTCCCGCCGCCGCCAGGCACGCAGGAACGTCTCCTGCACGGTGTCCTCGGCGTCCTCGAACGACCCGAGCATGCGGTAGCAGTGCACGTGCAGCTCCCGCCGGTGCCGCTCCGCCAGCCCCGAGAACGCCCGCTCATCGACCTCGCCCAGCCCGCTAACGCCCAGCCCGCTCACGCCCAGCTCCTCCAGCCGCGTGTCCGCACTCATCACGTCATCCTTCCGCCTCGTCGTGTCCTGTCATAGGTGTGACGGGTACGGGCGCGACAACTCATCACCAGGGTCGGTCGGCATGGCTGACCCCGAATGTTTCTCATCCTTGAGCGTTGTCATGGGTGGACGCTGACGCCGTACGAACTGGTACAGGTCAGCGCCCACTGAATCGGCGAGGCACGCAAGCCCTCCTGATCGTTGAGCCAGTGCCCCCGAAGCTGAACTGGAGGACATCGTGCCGGACTACCCGAAGGCGATCGCCCCGGACGACCGCGTTGAGCCGGTGCCCCGCCGCATCCGCGCCTACCTCGCCGGCGAACTGGTGCTGGACACCAGACAGGCGCGGTACGTGTGGGAGTGGCCCCTTTACCCCCACTACTACATCCCGGCTGCCGACGTGAACCGCAACCTCCTGATCGATGAGCACCGCACGGAGCAGGTCCGCTGTGGGACCGGACAGGTGCATGGGCTGCGGAGCGGCGAGACGATCCGTCCTTCGTCCGCCCGGTGGTACGGGGACGACGCGCTACCCGGGTTGGCGGACACCGTTCGGTTCGACTGGGCCGCCATGGACAGCTGGTTTGAAGAGGACGAAGAGATCTTCGTACACCCTCGGAACCCGTATGCCCGGGTGGACGCGATACGGTCCACCCGCCGCGTACGGGTGGAACTCGACGGGGTCGTGCTGGCCGAGTCGGCGTCGCCGGTGCTGGTCTTCGAGACCGGTCTGCCGACTCGCTACTACCTCAACCAGACCGAGGTGAACTTCGAGCACCTCGTGCCGTCAGAGACGAAGAGCTCCTGCCCGTACAAGGGCCGGACCAGCCGCTACTGGTCCGTGCGTGTCGCGGGCACGGTCCACCCGGACCTGGCCTGGTCGTACACCTTCCCCACAAGCGCACTCCTGCCGATCGCCGGGCTGATCGCCTTCTACAACGAGAAGGTCGACCTGATCATCGATGGCGATCGAATGACCCGGCCGAAGACGCACTTCTCCTGATCGGGTCTGTCGACCACCGCCGACGGCCCCGACTCGCCACGTTCGCCTGATGGATCCCGCAGGTCTCCGTACGCTTGCTGTGAACTCAGAGCTGTACTCCTGAAGGGCCGTGGAAGGGGGATTGGCATGACCGACGACCAGGTCACCCGCAATCTGAAGGGCATGGATGAACTCGACTTCGTGGGATGGAACTCGGCGGACTGGCACGGAGTGTTCGCCCACCACCACACGGATGACGTTCTCGTGGACCTGAAAGGGCAACCGAAGACCCACGGCATCCAGGAGCACATCGACGCCATGGAAGCGTTCGCCGAGAGCACCGGTGGCACGCCAATCCAGATCAAGTCGCACCCCATCGGTTTCGGGTCGGGAGAGTGGACCTGCGTGGTGGGCGAGTTGGAAGACGGCAGCCGGATGGTGACGGTGGCGAAATGGCGCGACGGCGCCATCGCTGAGGAGTACATCTGGATGTAGCGGCCCCGTCACCAAGCTGCATTCCTGGTGACGCTCGACGTTCGGCGGTACGCACCCACCACGAACTCACACTCTTTGTTGCGAGGTCAGCGGGTCTCGCCGGAACTGCGACTCACCATCAATTCGCTGGCGTCGACAACCTCGAAGTCGCTGCCGCGCAGAGTGCCCAGCGTGTGCAGCGCGTCGTTGTCCCATCGCCTGTCGGGTGTGCCGGAGATGAACCACGCCGAGCCGTGATCGGCGACGATGACGCCGTACCGCTGCATCGCCTCGGCGACGATCCTGGCCTGCCGGGGTAGCCGGGAGACGTCGACAGAGCGCTTGAGTCGCAGTCGCTGACCCAGCTGAGGCAACGAGGGCTCCTTGTTGACGGATGCGGAGTGCGACGCTGGCCAGGTCCAACCGCTGCGGGTGCGTGGCACGGTGACCCGGATCGCGTGGTCGATCCGTCCGGCGGCCACCTCGTCGTAGCGGACCAGACCGGCGAGGATCGAGAGTCCGGCGGCGTCGGCGGACGTCCAACCGGCCGGCCGCATGCGGTTGGAGCGCAGGTCGAAGACCGCCCCGGACCCTGCTCGCCAGCCTTCTCCGGCCGGGTGGGCGTCGAAGAGCTCGTAAACGCGGCACGTGTCGCGGTCCCAGACGATGACGTGCCGGTCACCGTCGCCGCGCGGCCCGCCCTCGATCGCTGCGTTCGGCGGGATCGGATAGGGCCCGGCGTCGCTCTCGTCGCCGTAGGAGAAGGTGACCGGCACCCGTCGCTGCCCGGCGCCGACGACGGTGACCGGGATGCCGATCGGTGCGCCCTGCCACGTGCCGGCGCCGAAGTCGGCGTGCACGGCGGCGGCCGGGCCGATGCTGCCGACGATGGCCGCGGAGCGGGAGTGCACGGGCAGCCGGGAGACGTCGGCGTGCCACACGTTGTCGGCGGGGAACACGGGGCACGCCGAGGCGGGCGGGCGCGGGCGGGCGCCGATGCCGGTCCGTGCGGACGGGCTCGCCGACGGTACGGTCGGCGCGGCGCTCTGCGCCGCCGCGGTGCCCGGGTCGGGAACGCTGGAGGTGGGTGCGGCGGTGGTCGTCCGCTGCGGGGTCCCACAACCGGCCAACAAGACGACGGACAGCGTTGCGACGACGCCGGCGCGGCGCGGGATCGGTGCGACCATCTCGCGCATCCTGCCTCAACGGTGGTGACAGCGTCCATCGCGGTGCTCTCCGCGCCGCTGCCGCGCGGGCGGCGACGGCGAGGTATCGAGGGTGCGTTCTGTCCGTGGGCGGCGCGGCGACGTGGTACGACTGCTTCAGCGACATGCCGACGAAGCGGACGGGCCGGTGACGACGAACAGAGTGGCCAATATGCTGCGTAGGCGTGAGAGTCCGCAGCGGCCGACGTTCCTGGAACTGTTCTTCGATCTGGTGTACGTATTCGCGCTCACCCGGATCGTGCACGAGTTGGTGCTGGACTACACCAGGGGTCACGTCGCCGAGACGTTGACCACTTCCCTCGCGGAAAACGGCGAGACTCTGCTGCTGCTATTGGCCGTCTGGTGGATCTGGACTCAGACGTCGTGGACGACCAGCAGATTCGACCCGTTCCAGCCGGCGATCCAGTTCGTTGTCCTCGCGACGATGCTCGGGAGTCTGTTTCTGGCGGTCGCGATATCCGGGGCTCTCGCCGAGACCGGCCTGCTCTTCGCGAGCACGTACGTCGCGATCCAGGTGGGCCGTACCCTCTTCTTCGTCGTCACCCTGCGGGGTGACGCCCTGCGCCGCGTCAACATGCTGGCGCTCGTCTGGTTCGGCGCGTCGGCGGTGCCGTGGATCGCCGGAGCCCTCGCACCGGGGGAGGTGACGCGCAATTCGCTGTGGACGCTGGCCCTGGCGATCGACTACCTGGGGGGCAGACTCGGCTGGCCGGTACCGGGGATGGGTCGCTCGCGGGTGTCCCCGTGGGCCGTCGCGGGCGAGCACCTGGCCGAACGCTACTGGCAGCTCGTCATCGTCGCACTTGGTGAGACGATCCTGACCTCCGGCTCGAGTCTTCTACGCGGTCCGATCGTGGCGGAACGAACATTGGCCCTTACGTTGTCGTTCCTCACGACGGTGTTGCTGTGGCGGATCTACTTCTACCGAGCCGGCCAGATCCTGGGCGAGGCCATCGAAGCGTCCGCCGACCCCGGCCGGCTCGGTCGGTCGGCCGAGTTGTCCCACCTGCTCATGGTGGCCGGCATCCTCGCCACCTCGGCCGGTTCCGAGCTCGTCTTGATGGATCCATTCGACCACACCAGACCCGCCTGGGTCGGCGCCATCCTCGGCGGGCCCGCGCTCTTCCTCGCCGGGCGCTCACTATTCGAGTACGTGGCCTTCGCCCGCGTGTCCCGGCCACGGCCGATCGGGATCCTCGCCCTCGCGGCCATGGCGCCGGTGATGGTCGGCCTGCCGCCACTCTGGGTCGCTGCAGCAGCTGCCTCGGTCCTGCTCGGCATCGCCGTCTCGGACGCGATCCGAGCCCACGGACGCCCACTGGAGCAGGCCTCGCCGCCACGCTGACACCAGAGCGACGTGGTCAACGGCAACGCTTATGCGGAGGCTGTGTTGTTGTGACGTGGCCCGGTCAGCCCGTAGAGCAGCAGATCGGTGAGGGCGTCGATGACCTGTTCGTCATGGGCGTCCTTGCCCGTGGCTGGCATTGCGTAGCCGAGGGTGGCGAGCATCGCGCCGATGGCAGCCCCGATCAGCTGCGGATCACCGGGCAGGGAGTGGCCCCGCTCGCGCAGGTATTCCAAGTATTCCAGGTGATCGCGCAGGGGGGTGGTCTGGCCGGTCAGGTCGTGCCAGGCCCGGCCCGATGCGGGGTCGGCGGCGACCATGGACTGGAACAGGGCGATGCTGATCGGCCGGTGCTCGCGCATGACGGTCCAGGCGATTTCGAGGTGGTCGCGCAGTTGGGCACGGTCGGTCAGGTCGTGGTCCTTGGGGTGGTCGTGGTCGGCGAGGTGTGCGTCGGCCGCGGCTTCCAGGTCGGCGAGGAGCGCCTGCAGCAGCTCGTCCTTGTCGGCAAAGTGCTCGTAGAACGAGCCGGTGGCCCGGCCTGCCGCCGCCGTGATGTCCGTGATCTTGGTGTTGAGGTAGCCGCGCTCCGCGAACACCTGCCGGGCCGCGTCCAGTAGCGCCTCACGGGTCTGCGCGGCCTTCGCTCGCAACGGCGCCTTCATCCACCTTGCCGCTGGCGACGGAGAGGTGTGGTGGTCGGCCCAGATCGCCGACGCCGTCGAGCCCGACCGCACCGGCGTGAGCGACGCCGAATGGGTGCACCGAACCGCGCAGCTCTATGAGGCCGAGACGGCGCCGTCGGCGGTCATAGCCGCCACCACCAGGCTGCACCCGACCGTCATCATGCACGCGGTCGACCCGGTCCCGACCTGGCACAGCGACCGCATCGTCCTGGTCGGCGACGCGGCCCACCCAGTCGGCGCCGGGCAGGGCGCGTCGATGGCGATCGAAGACGCCGTCGTCCTCGCCGCGGCATTGCAGGCCGAGCCGACGACCGCCGCCGGGTTGAAGGCGTACGACGCGGAACGCCGCCCCCGCATCGTCAAGCTCCTCGGCGCGGCCGAGGACAACCGCGGTGCCAAGAAGGCCGGACCGGTCAAGCGGCACCTGCAGGCGCTGATCATGCACGTGTTCGTGCCATTGGTTTATGAGAAGGCCACCGCATGGCTGTACGACTACACACCCGGCACGCCCAAGCCCCAGAGGGCATAGCCGCACTGACCGAGATTCGGTCAGCATGTGCCGGCCAGTAATCGACGCGGCGCTCAACGACCCGGCGGCCACCGTGCCCTACGACCGAATTTCTGTGCGCCTTCGCGTCCTCGCCGGACACAGCGGCGGCACCGGGAACGATGCCGCCGCTGTGCGAAACACGATCGCTAGCTGACGAAGATGCGCCGCCGCCGACGGGCCCGCCAGGTCAGAGCCGCGCCCGCGATGATCAGGGCGAGCGCGACGGAGACCAGCACGGGCACCGGAACGTTGTCGCCGGTGACCGGCAGGCCGCCGTCGTTGTCGCCGCCACCCGCACCGTCGGACGGCGGCTCGTCGGAGTCGTCGTCCGCCGGAGGCGTGGCAGTGTCGCCGGTCGTCGGCCTGGCCCTGGTGTTGCCGCCGAGCAGCAGCAGGTCGTCGCTCTCGGCGTCGTCGGTCATCGTCTGCACCGACGTTTTCGTGCTCCGCGGCAGGTACTGGTGCTGCGCCGTGAACTGCTGCTTCGACACGTTCTCCTTGGGCGACTTGGAGAAGTCGACGCCGCCCATCGTGTAGACGTAGACCTGCCCGCCGGCCTCCCACTCGAACGTGTAGTCGCCGTCGCGGAACGACTTGAGGTACCGCTGCCAGGTCTCGTTGAAGTCCCACTTCTCGCCGCGGATCGGCCACTTCGACGCGTCGTCGCTGTTGATGATCTTGTGGTAGTCGGTGGCCTTCTTCGCGTCCTGCAGCCGGATCCACTCGGCCGCTACCCGGGACGTGTAGACACGGCGCAGGTCGGCGTACGCGGCATCTTGATTGATCTTCTTCTCGACCGCCGGAACGATCAGCTTTTCGACGACCTTCTGGTTGTGCTCGATCTGCGCCTTGGTGGGCTCGCACGGGTCGCCGGGCAGGTCGAAGTCGACCTCCTGCGGCACCGAGTTGACCTTGAGCGGGGCGTCCAGAATGTAGATGCCGCCGTCCTGCTCACGCACCTGGGCGGGCTCCGGTTCGATCCAGTTGCGGATGCCGTGCAGGCAGGGCAGCCCGTCGGTCAACTGGTTCTCGTTCCAGAACTTCCTGCCCAGGTCGGTCTTCGGGTTCATGGCCGCGGCGAAGTCGTGCTTCATCTGCAGGTCGGCCTCGAGCAGCACTCGCCCGGCGTCGGTCTTGCCGAACTTGGCGTCCATCACGCGCTGCGGCTCGTCCGGGTTGAGGTTCACCCAGAACTTCTCTGGGGTGAGCGCCAGCCAGGTGAAGAACGAGTCGGAGATCAGCTGGGCCTTCTCCTGGCCGCCGAAGCCGGGGTTGGTGTCCGGGTCGGGCATCTTGTCGGCGGTGAACGAGTAGTCCAGGCCCTCGCCCTTGACCGGGGCGCCGACAAAACGCAGCTCGAGGGTGGAGAAGTCGACGCCGCCGGGGCCGCGCAGGCGCTGACCGGTGGTGTCGCCCTGTCGGATGCGCTCCATCTGCTGGCGCATGGTCTCCGGGGTCGGCTTCGACTGGTTGAGCATGTCGTTGAGGCCGCCGCGCGAGCCGGAGTTCGCCTGCGGGTTCGGGTTCAGCGTCGGGTCGAACTTGGTGTGTGGGCCGGGGGTGAACCGCACGACAGGGGTGGAGCGGTGCTGGTAGGTGGTGACCCGGGACTTGCCGTCCGGGTGCTGTCCGGCGTCGGCGCCGAGCTCGCGCAGCTTGGTGGTGCTGCGGGGCTCCGGCTCCTGGCCGTAGACGTAGCGCAGCGAATATTCCTTGAACCGCGGGTCCTTGAGCACCTGGCGGTCGTTGGGCAGCTGCTTGTCGACGATCCCGCCACCCGACTTGATTTCGACGAACTCCTTGGTCCTCTGGTTGACCGCGTCGTACCGGCGGATGACCTTGCCGTCCGCGTCCTTGACCTCGACCTCGCAGAGCCAGTCCGGGCCGACCAGGTTCAGGTCTTGGGCAATTTTCTTGTGGAAGGCATCGCCACGCGTGCGGCGGGCGGCGTTGTCGATGTACGCGTCGTTGAGCCAGTCCTGGAACGTGCCCTTGTACGGGTTCGAGCTGAGCTGCCGGTAGTTGTAGCTGGCGTAGACCTTGCGCGGGTCGCCCTCTTTCCACTTCGTCGAGTCGACGCCGGCCTCCGCGAGGTCATTCGCTGTGGGCGCCGCGAGCCCGTCCATCGACTGCCGTTGATTCACGTAGTCGTACGTGTCCCACGCCGACTTGATCCGGCTGGCGTCACCGACCGGCAGCGTCCCCGGTTTCGATGGGTTGCCGGTCAGCTTGAACTTCACGTCGCAGCGCTTGCCGGTCAGCATGGGCGGCGCAGCCGCCGAGGCGACGGGCATGGTGCCGGCGGACAACAGCACGGCGCAGACGGCCGCTACCAGGCCGCGGAACAGCAGGTGCGCACGGAGCCGGACTCTGGGGTAGCTCATGTAGATCCCATCCAGGGAGGGAGACGCCGGTGCCTCCCCGTCGTAGTCGTCTGGTCCCCGGCGCCGTGTGGCACCATATGGAACGGAGTCGTATTGGCGTGTCCCGATGCGACCAATCGACAACTATGGGTATCTTTTCGTTATCAAATGCTGAGTGGAGACCGCGCATGAGCGACTGGGCCGACAACCCGCGGCTGAACACCTGGTTGGCGGCCCAGCAAACGGCCTTTCCGGTCTGGTCCCGTGAGACTGGGCAGGCGTGGGACTTCACCGTGGACTCCCTGGACCGCCTGGAGCAGCTGCTGCGTGAGCGGTTCGCCGGCTGGGACGACCTGCTCGCGGCCGAGGAGGCCGAGCAGCCCGCGGTCATGGTGCCGGGGTGGTACCTCGGCGAGGTGCTCAACCGCAATTACGGCACCGTGTGGCACCGCAACCCGGTCGAGCCCACCCACCCCGACCAGCCGAAAACCCCGTTCGTCCAGTTCTTGAAGGACCCCGGAGCGCAGGAGGAGTACGAGGACGAGGACGACTACGTGGACGAGGACAATCTCCCGCCGATCTGCAACCCGTTCATCGAGATCCGCGGCCTGTTCGTCCGCAGACCCAACGACCACCTGCGGGACGTTGTCATCCGATTCGAGCGGTACGAGCGCTAGCCTCGGCCCTTCATTAAGGGCTGTCCAAGGGCTGGGCAGAAATGAAGAAGTGCCTTCTGATCAGGGAAAATAGGACTTGCTGAGGGTCCGATGTTCCTGTCACGGAAGGCACTTGCTGGGTGAAGGCTACCGCAACACGTCCGAAGATCATGGTGACCGGCGGCGGGCGGGGCGTTGTCGGGCACGTCGGTGCCCGCCTGCTCGCCGATCTGGCCGACGTAACTGGGTTGACCGGCGCGTTCAGCCTCGCGTTGGCGGCGTTGCGGCAACGGCGCAGCGGCCACGACCCGGGCCGCGTCGCCGTGGATCTGGCGGTGATGCTCGCCGACGGTGGTGAGGTGATCGCCGATCTGGCGGTGCTGCGTGACCAGTCGGCCCTGTTCGGGCTGGTCGCCTCCGACCCGACCGCGTGGCGGCTGTTGTCCCGACTCGACGAGGCGATGCTGGCCGAACTACGTGCCGCGCGGGCTCGAGCCCGCGAGGTCGCCTGGGCCCAGCACGCCGAGGTCAACGGTGACCTGCCGGCGGTGAAGGCGGCCGGCCGGCAGGTCAACGGTCTGGTCCTGGACATCGACGCGACGATCGTGATCTGCCATTCCGAAAAGGAGTCGGCGACTCGTACCTGGAAGAAGACCTTCGGCTATCACCCGTTGCTCTGCTTCCTGGACAACACCGGCGAGGCCCTCGCCGGCTTGTTGCGGGAGGGCCGGGCCGGCTCGAACACCACCGCCGACCACATCACCGTCCTGGACCAGGCCCTGGCCCAGATCCCCGACGCTGTCCGGCACGGCACCCCGATCCTGCTGCGCAGCGATTCGGCCGGCTCCAGCCACGGCTTCCTCGCCCACATCCGGTCCCTGCGCGAGCAGCACCACCTGGACATCCGGTTCTCCGTCGGCGCCGCGATCACCGAACCCCTCCGGGTCGCGATTCAGGCTGCGACCGGCTGGGTCCCCGCTGTCGACACCGACGGTGAACTGCGGGAACACGCCGAGGTCTGCGAGATCACCGGCCTGTTCGAAGCGGCCGGCTGGCCTGCGGGCACCCGGTTCCTGGTCCGCCGTGAACGCCCGCATCCCGGCGCCCAACTGTCACTGTTCGACACTGTCGAAGGCTGGCGGCACCAGGTCGTCGCCACCGACACCCCACCCGGCGACGGCGGCATCCAGCACCTGGAGGCCCGGCACCGCGCCCACGCCCGTGTCGAGGACCGTATCCGCACCGGCAAGGACACCGGCTTCGGCCGGTTCCCGTCCCGAGTGTTCGCGATCAACCAGGCATGGCTCCAACTGGCCCTGACCGGCATCGACCTACTCGCCTGGACCCAAACCCTGCTCCTCGACGGTGACCTCGCCCGAGCCGAACCCAAGAAACAACGGGTGCCCAGTAACGAGTCGCTGGACCGGTGGTACGGCGACATCCAGTCAGTCAAGGTCCGCGAGGAGTACCGCAACCGCGGTATCCCGTTCGACATCACCTGCGGCGATGCGACTGAGACAGCCTAGGGCGCACTCTGCCGATCGTGCAGTGGCCTTCCCGTCCGGGTAGGTGTGACCTGCCGCGTAGCTGCGGGGCTGGTGGCGGAACGGGCGGCGGTCGGCGCCGGCCCGGCGGCGCGACACCGCCGCGCGTCCAGGGCGAGCAGTGTGAGGGCGGCCAGCGTCAGCAACCCGCCGACGAGTGCCAGCGGGCGTGCTCCCGAGGTGGGCAGGAGGGCGCCGCCGAGCAGTGATCCGCCGGCGATGCCGGCGTTGAAGGCGGTGCTGACGCCGGCCGACGCGATGTCGGTGCTGCCCGGAGCCAGTTGCAGCATCCGGCTCTGCACGGCGGAGCCGAACGCCGCGTAACCGAGGCCCATCCCGGCGAGGAGTGCGACCGCGCCGGGCCGGAGCGCGCCGAGCGCGTACAGGCCGAACAGCGAGGCCGTGCCGATGCTCAGCGGCGTCAGCAGGGAGGCGATCGGCCGGGTGTCCAGGGTCCGGGCCGCGGCCAGGGTGCCGACGACGCCGGCCGCGCCGGAGACGAACAGCAGCGACGCCAGCACCGCGTCGGCGAAACCGCTGACGTCGAGCAGGAACGGTGTGACGTAGGTCTGCAGGGTCATGAAGCCGCCGATGCCGAGGGCGGTCGCGATCAACAGCAGGGCAAAGCGCCGCCCGTCCGGTGCGGTGCCCCGGGCGGCGCCGCCAGCGGCCGGCGGGTAGGAGGGAAGGAGGACGAGCACCGCGGCGGCGATCGCCAGACCGACCCCGGCCAGCACCGCGAACGCCGCGCGCCAACCGGCCTGCTGCCCGAGCCAGGTGCCCAGGGGTACGCCGAGCACCGGGGCGAGCGTCGCCCCGGTCGCGAAGAGCGCTACCACCCGGCCGCGCACCGCGACCGGGAAGGGCCCGGTCACGGTCGCCGTGGCGATGGACCAGAACAGCGCCTGGGCGAGGGCGGTCACGAGGCGGGAGCCGGCCAGCACGGAGTACGTCGGCGCGAGCGCGGAGGTGACGTTCGCGGCGGCGAACAGGAGCATCGTGCCGCCGAGCAGTTGACGCCTGGGTACCCGCTGGGTCAGCCGGGCCAGCGGCACGGACGCCAGCACGACCACGACGGCGTACCCGCTGACCAGCAGACCCACCTGCGTGCGCGACCGGTCGAGGTCGGGTGCGATGTGGGTCAGCAGGCCGACGGGCAGCAGTTCGGTCGTGATGAACGCGAACGCGGCGAGGGAGAGCGCGACGAGCACGGCCCTGGCCCTTCGCGGCGATACCTCCGGCGCCATGGCCCACCCCCTTCATGGTCACCGTAATCGAGGCCCGACCCCCGCTCAGCTCGCGGGCCTCAGCGGACCACACCGTGGATCCACCACAGCGAGGGGGATGCCCAAGGGGTTGACGCAACCCCTCGGGCGGCCGACTCGTTGGTGCGACGAGGGGGGCGGAGGCGGACGATGGGGGCGGGACGCGGAGCCGATCTGCTGCGCCCTCCGGCGAGTTCAGGCCGCGCCACGTTCCTGGAGCTCTTCTTCGATCTGGCTTTCGTCGTGGCCCTCGCCCGGGTCTCGCAACGATTCGCCGACCTGAACGATGACACTGGTTGGGCGCTGCTCGAAGGTTTCGGTCGTACCCTGTTGCTCTTCCTGGCGCTCTGGCTGATCTGGTCGCACACCACCTGGATCACCAGTCGCTACGAACCAGAGCGGTCGATCATCCAGGCCGTCGTGGTCGGCACCATGTTCGCCAGCCTGGTGATGGCGGTGGCGCTGCCGCGCGCGATGGAGGGGCGAGCGCTGCCGTTCGCGGTCGCGTACCTGATGGTGATGGTGGTGCGGCCGCTGGTGGTCGCCGCCGCGCTGCGTGGCCATCCGCGACGGCTGGTGCCGTTCCGACTTGCCGGATGGGCGGCGATTTCCGCGCCGCTCTGGCTGGCCGGCGCGTTGGGCCCGGACCGGTTTCGCCTGCCGCTGTGGGCTGCCGCCCTCGCTGTCGACTACCTCGCCTGGGCTCTGGGCTGGCCGCTGCCGCGGCTCGGGGCTGCGGCGGTGAGCCGCTGGCGGATCACCGGAAAGCATCTGGCCGAACGTCACCAGCAGATGTTCCTCATCGCACTCGGTGAGTCGATCCTCGTCACCGGCACGGTTTTCAGCGGCAGGGACTACTCCGCGGAGCGGGCCGTCGCGTTCGGGGTCGCGTTCGCCACCAGCGCGCTGCTGTGGCGGATCTACTTCCACCGCGCCGGGCTGCTGTTGACCGAGGCGTTGGATCGGGCGGGTATGCCCGGCCGGCTGGGTACGGCGTCGGAACGGACGCATGCGTTGATCGTGCTCAGCGTGCTGGTCACCTCGGTCGGCTACGAGCTGGTGATCGACCATCCGTTCGGGTCGCCGCGGCTCAGTTGGCTTCTGTTCGTGGTGGGCGGTCCGGTGCTCTTCCTCGTCGCCCGTCTGCGGCTGGAGTACGAGATCTTCGGCCGGGTTTCCGGACCCCGGATGATCGGCTTGGTGGCCCTGCTGCTGTGCACACCGGCGTTGGCCCGCTGGTCGCCGATGGTCGGGCTGAGCGTGGTGGCCGTAGTGCTGGCCCTGGTCGCACTGCTCGACGCGCTGCGGAGCCGGGGACGGCCGCTGGAGGTTTCCGCCTCGCCGATCGGGCGGGAGACGCCCGACGATCGCGACTTCGAGGCGTGACCGCGCGGCCGTGCACAGCGACCAGCCCCGACAGCCCGCACCGGGTGCCATTTCCACCCTCGGCCGTGATCGCGACGTGGCCGGAGCGGAATAGGCTTCAGCCATGAGTGCTGTGCTTCGTGGTGCCCGCAACGCGGTGAATCCGCTTCGCCAGCTCACGATCGACCAGCTCCGGCAACGGACGAGCCTCAAGTGGCGGGAATACCCGGACGACGTGCTGCCGCTCTGGGTGGCGGAGATGGACGTGCCGCTGGCCGAGCCGGTCGCGAGGGCGATCACCGAGGCCGTCGCGCGCGGCGACACCGGCTACACCGCCGGCACGGCGTACCCGCAGGCGCTGGCGGAGTTCGCCCGGCGTCGGTGGGGTTGGGACGGGCTGGCCGTGGAGCGCACCGCGCTGGTGCCCGACGTGATGCACGGCGTCGTCGAGGCGCTGCGGCTGGTCACCGACCCGGGGGACGCGGTGGTCGTCAACTGCCCGGTCTACCCGCCGTTCTACGAGTTCGTGGCGCACGCCGGCCGCCGGATCGTGGAGGCGCCGCTCGGCGGGGACCTGCGGATCGACCTCGCCACACTGGAGGACGCGTTCCGGCAGGCTCGGGCCGGTGGCCGGCCAGCGGCGTACCTGCTGTGCAGCCCGCACAACCCGACCGGCGTCCTGCACACCGCGGACGAGTTGGCCGCCGTCGCCAGTCTGGCCGAGCGGCACGGGGTGCGGGTGGTCGCCGACGAGATCCACGCTCCGGTGGTGGCTGGGGGAGAGCGGTTCGTGCCGTACCTCTCGGTGCCCGGCGCGGAGAACGGCCTGTCGCTGATGTCCGCCTCCAAGGGGTGGAACCTGGCCGGCCTGCGCGGTGCGCTCCTCATCGCCGGCCCGGCCGCGGTCGGAGACCTCGCCCGCGTTCCGTTCGAGGCCAGCGTCAGCACCAGCCACCTCGCCGTGATCGCCCACACCGCCGCCTTCCGCGACGGCGGCGAGTGGCTCGACGCCCTGTTGACCGGCCTGGACGACAATCGCCGGCTCCTCGCCGCGCTGCTCGCCGAGCACCTGCCGGCCATCCGTTACCAACCCGGTCAGGCCACCTATCTCGCCTGGCTCGACTGCCGTGCCCTGGGCCTCGGTGACGACCCCGCCACCGTGTTCCTCGAACGTGGCCGGGTGGCGCTCAACTCCGGTTCGGCCTTCGGCACCGGCGGCGACGGCCACGTCCGGCTGAATCTGGCCACCGCACCGGAGTTGATCACCGAGGCGGTACGCCGGATGGCCACCGCCGTCGCCTGAGAAGCCACTTCGGAGGGCCGCCGAGCTGTCCTGTTCGTCGACAGGGTGGCCGCGCGTCCGGCTCAGGCCAGCCGGCCGTCGTGGGCGAGCAGGGCGATCTGGGTGCGGTTGTCGAGGTCCAGCTTGGTCAGGATGTGCGAGACGTGGGCCTTCACGGTGGTCACGCTCATCAGCAGCCCGGTGGCGATCTCGGCGTTGGAGCGTCCCTGCGCGATGGCCAGCACGACGTCGCGTTCACGGGGCGTGAGCAGGGCCAGCCGGGCACGCGCGTGCTCGTAGGACTCGGCGCCGGAGGCCACCCGCTGCATGAGGCGGCGCGTGACGCCCGGCGACAGCATCGGGTTGCCGGCGGCGACGGCGCGGACGGCCTGGCTGATCCGCTCCGGCGGGGTGTCCTTGAGCAGGAACCCGCTGGCGCCGGCCCGCAGGGCCCGCACCACGTGCTCGTCGGTGTCGAACGTGGTGAGCACGATGATCTCCGGGGGCCGGGGGCGGCGGCGCAGACGCTCGGTGGCGGTGATGCCGTTGACGCCGGGCATCCGGATGTCCATCAGCACCACGTCGGGCATGTGCCGGTCCACCGCGGTGATCGCCGCACCGCCGTCGGCGGCCTCGCCCACGACGACGATCCCGTCGGCGCCGTCGAGCATCATCGTCAGCATTCCCCGTACCAGAGGGTCGTCGTCGACGATGACGACCCGGACCGGGCCCGTCACCTCGGCCACGGCAGCCACGCGGTGAGGTGGAACCGACCCGAGGCGTCAATGTGGTGGGCGACGCGGCCACCGGTGAGGGTGGCCCGTTCGGCGAGACCGATCAGGCCCGCGCCGTCGTGCCCGGCAGCACCGCCGTCGGGTGTGGTTGGGTTGCTCACCGCGATGCTCAGGCCGGAGCCCGGCGCGCCGCCGACGGCGAGTCGGACCGGCTGCCCGGCGGCGTGCTTGCGGGCGTTGGTCAGCGCCTCCTGCGCGATCCGGTAGGCGGTGCGACCGACCGCCGGCGGGACCTCGACCGGCGGGCCGAGCGGGTCGTCGACCTCGATGTGCTGCCCGGCCGCCCGGGCCTCCTCGACCAGGCGCGGCAGGTCGGCGAGGGTCTGCCCGGGCGGCGCGTCCGCCGGCGCCTCGGCGTCGTCGCGGCGCAGCAGCGTGATGACCTCGCGCAGCTCGTCGAGGGCGTGGTGCGCGCTGGCCCGGATCACCCCGGCGGCGGCGCTGAGCCGCTCGGGTGGCGCGTCCGGCCGGTACTCCATCGCGCCGGCGGCCGCCGCCAACAGCGACAGCCGGTGGGCCAGCACGTCGTGCATCTCCCGCGCGATCCGGCTGCGCTCGGCCGCCCGGGCCTCGACGACCCGGCGTTCCTGCTCCTGCTCCGCCCGCCAGGCCCGGTCCCGCAGCGCCGCCAGCAGGGCGTGCCGGGCCTGCGCCCAGGTGCCCCAGCCCAGCAGCGCCGCGTACGCGGCCGTCATCAGCACCAGCCGCCACCCGTACGGCAGGCTGGGCATCGGCCGCCACACCGCCTGCACCGCCTCGCCCGCCACGCCGACCGCCGCCACCACCGCGGCCTGCCGGAACGGCCGGTTGCGGGCGGTGAACAGCACCGCGAAGCTCGCCACCGGAGTGGCCACCGGCGACAGCGCCACCAGCAGGCCCGCCAGCACGCCCGCGACCTCCGGGCGGCGGACGACCACCGGGACGAGGGCCAGGGCGGCCACCGCCAGCGCGACATCGGCGCGGACCAGGGCGGTCGACCCGGAGCGGGTGGCGGACCACAGCACGGTCGCGATGAGCACGCCCATCGCCCCGGTCGCCACGCCCACCGGGGCGGAACGCCACGTCCGCGGCGGGTTCACGTCGCACGTCGCCACATCCACCAGCGCAGGCTACTGGGCTCGCGGAGGGCCGGACCACCTCCTTTGGTAGTAGGCGGCGCCGCCGACGGATGTACACACCGCGGCGTCCGGACCGACGTGCCCGACCCGGGCCGATCCACAGACTCAGGGCATGACGAACAACCTTCTCCTGCAACGAGCCGCAGTGGCGGCCGGCGCGATCCTGGTGGCGACGGCGGAGTTCGCGATCCTGCACTCGGCGGCCGGCGTCGACCTGGCGGCCGGCACCGGAAACGCGACCCGGCAGATCACGGTGGCCGCGGTCGTGGTGGCCGCCGCGGTCGCGGCACTGGCCGGCTGGGCGCTGCTCGCGCTGCTGGAACGCCTCACCAACCGGGCGCGCGTCTGGTGGACCTCGATCGCGGTCGCAGCCCTGCTGCTGTCACTGCTGGCCGGGCCGCCGAGCGGCGTCGGCGGGGGAGGGAAGGCGGCGCTCGCACTGCTGCACCTGAGCGTCGGCGTCGTCCTCATCCTCGGCCTGCCCCGGCCGCGCCCGGAAGGGCTGAACCGATGACCGCGCTGACCGTACGCAAGCAGGACGGCGCCTTCGTCCTCGACTCCGGTGCCGGGCCGCGCGCCTCGCTGCGTACCGGCTGGACCTGGCGGTGCGGCGAGATCCGGACCGACGTGGGCCTCTGGACGGTCGAGCCGACCGACCGCCGGCGCATCGGGGTCACCGCCAAGGCCGAGCACGGCGCCGCGGTGCGGCTCGACCCGAGCCGGTCGCACGTGCCGGGGCCGGGTGGGGCGGCGCGCTGGGCGTCCGGTCCCTGCGGCGGTGAGCTGGTACGCGACGGGCACCGGCTCGAAGTGCGCCTCCCCGGCCGGCCGGGTGGGCCGATTCGCGTCGACGTCACCGGTGAGTGGGCCGAGGTGGAACTGGTGGCGCTCACCGCCTGTTTCGCGCTGATGAGCCGACGGCGGCAGCGCACCCTGATCATGATGGCGGTCATCGGCGCCGCCGGTCGCGGCCCCATGGGCTGACCCGAGCTACCGGCGACGCCGGGCGTCGGCCTCGACGTCGAGCAGGTCGTTCAGCGCCAGCGCCGAGTTGATCAGGGAGAGGTGACTGAACGCCTGCGGGTAGTTGCCGATCTGCTCACCGGTCGCGGCGATCTCCTCGGCATACAGGCCGAGGTGGTTGCTGAAGGTGAACATCTTCTCGAAGGTGAGCCGGGCGTCGTCCAGGCGACCGGAGCGGGCCAGCGCCTCGACGTACCAGAACGTGCACATGTTGAAGGTGCCCTCGTGCCCGGGAAGGCCGTCGGGGGAGTGGACCGGGTCGTACCGGTGGACCAGACTGTCGGAGACCAACTCGCGCTCGATCGCATTCAGGGTGGACTGCCAGAGGGGGTCGCTCGGCGTCATGAAGCCGACCGCCGGCATGGCGAGCAACGCCGCGTCCAGCACGTTCTCGTCGTACGCCTGCACGAAGCTGCCGCGTCCCCGGTGGTATCCGCGGGCCATGACCTGGTTGTAGATCTGGTTGCGCTGCTCCGCCCACCGGGTGATGTCGCCGGGGCGCCCGGTGCGGGTGGCGAGGCGGATGGCCCGGTCCAGCGCGACCCAGGACATCACCCGGCCGAAGGTGTAGTTGCGGGGATGGTGGCGGCTCTCCCAGATGCCGGCGTCGGCCTGGTCCCAGTGCTGGCAGAGCCAGTCGACGAGCCGTATGGTGCTCTTCCACACCTGGTGCGAGACACGGATGCCCTGCTCGTCGGCGAGGTGCATGGCGTAGAGGGCCTCGCCGTGGATGTCGAGTTGGATCTGGTCGGCGGCGCCGTTGCCGATCCGCACCGGTCGGGAGCCGCGGTAGCCCTCCAGGTGGTCGAGAATCTCCTCATGCAGGTCGGAGGAGCCATCCACCCGATACATGATCTTCAGCGGGTCCTGGTGGTCACCGGCCTCGCGAATCCGCTCGTCCAGCCAGTTCATGTACTGGCTGACCTCCTCGGTGAAGCCGAGGCCGAGTAGCGCGTGCACCGAGAACGACGTGTCGCGTACCCAGGTGTAGCGGTAGTCCCAGTTGCGCGTGCCGCCGACCAGTTCGGGCAGCGCGGCGGTGGGCGCGGCGATCATCGCGCCGGTCGGCGCGTACGTCATGAGCTTCAGCGTGATGGCCGAGCGCTCGACCATTTCCCGCCACCGCCCGGTGTAGCGGGAGCGCTCGACCCAGCGCCGCCAGTAGTCCCGGGTCCACTCCAACATCCCCTGGACCTCCACCGGTGGGATGATCCGTGGCTCCGTGCCGGCCGTGTCCAGGACCACCCCGCCGGTGTCACCCTCGTTCAGGGTGCCGTACGCGACCAGGTCGCCGTTTTCCAGGCTGATGTCGCCTCCCTGCGAGATCAGCTGCCGTACGGGGTCGACCGGGTTGAAGGTGAGCGCCGCTGACTGGCTGCGGAAGACGTACCCGTGGCGGTGGCGCTCCAGTTGGTGCCTCTCCCGGGCGTAGTCGAACCGGGGTCGGCACTCCACGCGGAACCGCATGCTGCCCCGGACCATGTTGACCATGCGGACCAGGCGGTGCGTGTCAGTGGCCCGATCGCCGGTGACCGGCATGAAGTCCATCACCTCGGCGACGCCGTCCGCGCTGATGAATCGGGTGATCAGGATCGGAGTGCCAGGCAGGTAGAGCTGCTTGGTGACGTACCGGACGTCGTGCGGGGCGATGCGGAAGTAGCCACCCCGCTCGCGGTCCAGCAGCGCGGCGAAGATGCTCGGCGAGTCGAAGCGCGGTGCGCAGAACCAGTCGATCGTTCCGTCGCAGGTCACCAGCGCGGCGGTCTGCAGGTCGCCGATGAGCCCGTGATCTTCGATCGCCGGATAGCTCTCCACGTCGCCTCCCGGTCTCGACAGCCTCCTCCGCAGTAACCTAAGGTACGAATTGTCGAGTTCGTCTCGTATTCGTGGTCAGCCACCCTCTCGCGCGCCCTGACGCGCGCGGGCTCCTTGGTAAGGTCCTCGGCGTGCTGCGGCGGTGGACTCTGACGATCCTGATGGCGGCGTGCGGCGTGCTGGTCCTGGTGGCGCAACTGGCCGCCGGTATGTCCGCCGTCGGCGGCGTCGAGTTCCTGATCTTCTTGGCGCTGGCGCTGCTGCTGTCGCCGTGGGCCTTCCCCCGCTCGGTGGACGCCGCCGAAGCGCAGCGGGCCAGCGCGGCGGACGGCCGGCCGATCGTGTACTGGCGCCCCGGCTGTCGCTACTGCCTCCAGCTCCGATTCTCCCTTGGCCGGCTCGCCCGGCGGGCGCACTGGGTGGACATCTGGCGCGATCCGGCGGGTGCTGCCGCCGTCCGGGCGGTGGCCGGCGGCAACGAGACCGTGCCCACCGTCGTGCTCGGCGACCAGGCTGTCGTGAACCCCGACCGGGCCTGGTTCCGCGAGCAGCTCCGCTCGTCCTGAGCACGCACGTCACCCGCCGAGGGTCGATGGACCTGACTTTTTCTGAGTCGCGAATTCGCGATGCTCTCAATCCAGCCACATAGATCTAGCTGTTCGTCGATGGCTGGACTAACGTGCGGCCTGAGCAGATCAAGGAGGCGTGCCATGACTCAACCTCCCGACCCACCCCACACAGTCACCAAGGTCGAACAGTTCGGCTACCGGCAGGAGCTGAGTCGGACCCTCAGCTTCACCGACCTGCTGATCTACGGACTGATCTTCATGGTGCCGATCGCACCCTTCGGCATCTTCGGCAGCGTGTACGCCGGCTCCGGCGGCATGGTCGCGCTGGCCTACATCATCGGCATGGTGGCGATGATGTTCACCGCCATGTCGTACGCGCAGATGGTCCGCGCGTTCCCCATGGCCGGCTCCGTCTACAGCTACGCCGGTCGCGGCATCGCACCGCCCGTCGGCTTCCTCGCCGGCTGGGTGATCCTGCTCGACTACGTCCTCGTGCCGGGTCTGCTCTACCTGGTGGCCAGCGTGGCCATGCACTCCCTCGTGCCCGGCGTGCCGGTGTGGGCGTGGCTGGTGGCCTTCGTCGTGCTCAACACCGTCGTCAACTTCTTCGGCATCCGGATGACCGCCCGGGTCAACCGGGTGATGCTCGCCGCCGAGCTGGTCATCCTCGTGATCTTCCTGGTCGTCGGCGTGGTCGCGCTGGCGCAGGGCAAGGGTGCGGGCTTCTCGCTCCGGCCGCTGTTCGACGCGGACACCTTCTCCTGGCCGCTGGTCTTCGGCGCGGTGTCGATCGCCGTCCTCTCATTCCTCGGCTTCGACGGGATCTCCATGCTGGCCGAGGAGAGCCGCGAGGAGGCCCGGCAGATCGGCCGGGCGATGGTCGCGGCGCTGCTGCTGGCCGGTGCCCTGTTCGTCGTGCAGACGTGGGTCGCGGCCCTGCTGGTGCCGGACGCGCCCGGCCTGCTCGACAACGGCGACCCCGAGGGAACGGCGTTCTACGACGCGGCCCGGGCGGCCGGCGGGGGCTGGCTGGCCGGGCTGACCGCCTTGGCCACCGCGATCGCCTGGGGCTTCGCCAACTCCCTGGTCGCGCAGGCCGCGACCTCCCGCCTGCTGTACGCGATGGCCCGCGACCGGCAGATGCCGCGCTTCCTCGCCCGGATCAACCCGAAACACAAGGTGCCGGCCAACGCGACCATGCTGGTCGCCGCCATCTCCCTGGCGCTCGGCCTCTACATGGCCAGCCGGGACGACGGCATTTCACTGCTGTCCACACTGGTCAACTTCGGCGCGATGACCGCCTTCCTGGCGCTGCACGTCTCCGTCGTAACCCACTACGTGGTGCGCAACGGCAGCCGGGACTGGCTGCGGCATCTGGTGGTGCCGGTGATCGGGTTCCTGATCCTGCTCTACGTCGTCATCAACGCCAAGGTCGCCGCCCAGGTGCTCGGCTTCGTCTGGTTGGGCGTCGGGCTGCTGGTCCTGCTGGCCTTCTACCTGACGGGCCGGCGTCCCGAACTCGCCGCGCTCGTCGAAGTCACCCACGACAGCACCGACGAGCCGGTGAAGGAGCCGCAGTGAACACGGACGTGGTGAAGTACCGGCCGGAGCCGGACGAACTCTCCTACACCTTCGGCGGGCGCGAGGCGGTGCGCCGGGTGCGCCCCGGCACGATCCTCGAGCTCTACACCGAGGACTGCTTCGGCGGCCGGGTCCGCAGCACCGACGACCTGCCGTCGCAGGTCTGCCAGTTCCCGTACCTCAACCCGGTGACCGGGCCGATCCACGTCGAGGGGGCCGAGCCCGGGGACACCCTCGCCGTGCACTTCATCTCCATCGAGCCGGCCCGGGACTGGGCCGTGTCCACCACCTTTCCGCACTTCGGCGCGCTCACCGGCACCCACACCACGGCGACCCTGCAACCTCCGCTCGACGAGGTGGTCTGGCGGTACGACATCGACGTCGCCGCGGGCACGGCGACGTACCAGGCACGCCGGGGCGACTACACCGTGGCACTGCCGCTGGATCCGATGCACGGCACCGCGGGGGTGGCGCCGGGTGCCTTCGAGGCGCGGATGACGATCACCCCGGACGCGCACGGCGGCAACATGGACACCCCGGAGCTGCGGGCCGGCGTCACCGCGTACTTCGGTGTGAACGTGTCGGGAGCGCTCTTCGCCCTCGGTGACGGGCACTGCCGGCAGGGTCACGGCGAGGTGTGCGGCACCGGCATCGAGGCGGCCATGAACACCACGGTCGTGGTGGACGTCGTCAAGGGGGTCGGCACCCCGTGGCCGCGGCTGGAGTCGGACGACGCGCTGATGTCCACCGGCTCGGCCCGTCCGCTGGAGGACGCCTACCGGATCAGCCAGCACGACCTGGTCACCTGGACCGCCGAGCTGGTCGGGCTGGACCAGCTCGACGCGTACCAACTGGTCAGCCAGGCCGGTGAGGCCCCGGTCGGCAACGTGTGCGACTCGAACTACACGATGGTGGCGAAGGTGGACAAGCGCTATCTGGGCGGGGTCGGCGCGTACGAGGGGGTGCACGCCCGGCTGCGTGAGACGGCCCGCCACTATCAGATCCACTGCTGACCGCACTGTCTATTCTGTTGAAGGGCGCGCCATGAGATTCGGACGACGAGGGCTGCCACGAACAGTGGCCACAGTGCTGCTCGTTCTCGGAGGGGTCGGCGTGCCCGTCGGTTCCGCCTCGGCGGCACAGGCGGGTGCCGACCTCACCGTCGACCTGGCCGGAGCGACGATTCCGCTGGGCGTCACGAGCAAGATGCTCTACCTGAAGATCGGCAACCAGGGACAGGAGACGCCGACCGAGGTCACCGTCCGGATCGACGCGTCCGAGCTGGACGGTTACAGACAGAGGGTCACACTCTGGCCCACCGGCGGTGTAGGCGAGTGTGACGGCGATACCACGGGGTGGTACTGCAGTCTGCTGCCGGACCAGCTTCCCGGGCCCGGCGAGACGGTGGAGCTTCCCGTCACCGCCACCGTCCAGACCAAGGAGCCCCTTGAGGGCAGGATCAAGGTAACGGTCGATGTGAGACCGGATGACACGAATCCGGCCGACAACACCAAGTGGTTCCCCATCGAGGTCGTGGACCATCCCGAGGCCGACCTTTCCGTGGTCGCGCCGGACGTGACGCAGTCGGTGCGGATCGGTGCCGGCGGCAGCATCGAGCCCACCGGGACGTTGAATCCGGGCGAGACGGGTGCGGTCCGTTACACCATCGCCAACCAGGGACTGAAGCCGGTCAGTGGCGTCAAGGTCGAGCTACGTCTGCCTGAGGGCGTGACCTTCACCAAGCCTCTGGATGAGTGCGTTCTTGGTGACGCTCGACGGTCGGCGGTCTGCACCTACGACGAGCTCACACTCATTCCTGCCGACCAGGACACCGACCCGAACGACAAGCGGCACTCCGCCGTCGAGCTGTACAACCTGGTGACGGTCTCGGCCTCCGTGACAGCGCCCGCCACATTGAGAGACGGGAAAGTGCACGTCGAGGGCTTGGGCGATCAGCGGTCAGACGGCTCGGACGCGGCGCGGACCGAACTTCCCGCGAACGCCGTCGCCGTACGCGCCGCCGACGTGGACGACAGCGACAACCAGGACGGATTCGCCGTCGTCCTGGCCGCGAACAGCAGCGGTGGAGGCGATGGCGGCGACGGTGGCGATGACGGCGGTAGTGATGGCGGCGGTGGTGGTTTGCCGATCACCGGGCCGCAGACCGGGCTGACCTTCGGAATCGGCCTCGTCATGCTGGCGGGTGGGGCCGTGCTGTTGCTGCTCACCCGGCGGGTCAGGAGGCGGACAGCCGACTGACCGGCCCCGGGCGCGTTCGAGACGGCGTTCATGCGTCTGCCTCGCGTGCGGTCGGTTTGCGGGCGAGGATGCGCTCGATGGTGCCGGCCTTGAGCCGTACGGTCTCGGCGATCTCGAATCCGGCGACTTCCACCAGGGGCAGTTGACGGCGGGTGAAGTGCTCCCCGCCCGCCCGGATCGTCATGCGTTCGAGCAGCCACTGAGCTGCCCGGAGAGGCTGCCAGCTGCTGGCGATGTGGTCCACCAGCAGCAGTGTGCCGCCTGGTACCAGGACCCGGTACATCTCGGCGATCGCGGTACCGGGGTCGGGGATGCTGCACAGCGACAGCGCACACACCACCGTGTCGAACGACGCGTCGTCGAAGGGCAGATGCTCGGCGTCGCCTTCACGTAGCTCGACCGGACTGTCCAGAGCGGCGGCGCGCCGTCGGGCGATGGCCAGCATCGCCGGGCTCAGGTCGATGCCGGTGAGGGACGTGTCGGACGGGTAATGGGGCATGTTGCGGCCGGTGCCGATCGCGACCTCGAGGACCCGGCCGTGCGCACGTCGGCCAAGCCACTCGCGTCCACCGGCGAACCAGATCTTCTCGAAGAGAGCGATCTGCTTGTCATAGCCGGGTGCCATCGTGTTCCACACCCGCTTCTGCCGAGCGGTCGGGGTTTCGCCCGTCTGGGGTCCTGCCGAACTGGTCATGGCATTCCTTCCACGCGTGCGGGATGGGGGCCGACTGGGCGGCCCGTCGGCCAGCTGCACCACCGCTTTCTCGGCGAACACCCGAACGTCCGCATCAAGCGCCTCGTCTGATGCCAGCAGTACAGCAGCGAACGTACAGCAGCCGTGCCAAGCGAAGCCGAGCCGAGAAGGGCATCAGCGGCCGTCTGCCTCGTATCAAGCCCGAACCAGCCGCCTCGCCGAGGGTTCACACCGAAGAGGCACTGGTTCGATCCCAGTGTCGCCCACATGGAGCGTTGCGAGTGTTGGGACACTGCGCCGGTGACCGGATCCGTACTGCCTCTACCGCTTCGACCTCGTGCCCTGAGGCCCGGAGATGTCGTCGTTGTCGCATCGCTGTCCGGGCCGCTCCATGCCGCTTACGAGCCCGACCTCGAGCAGGCGGTAGTCGTGCTCGAGCGGATGGGATTCCGCGTGCGTCGGGCACCGCTACTCGTAGCAGGGCGGCACCATTGGTGGAGCGCGGCCACGCCGGCGGAGATCGCCAGGGAATTCAACGCTCTTCTGCGTGATCCCGAGGTACGCGCCATCATCGCGCACGACGGCGGCCAGACGGCGCTCGGCTATCTCGACCTGATCGACGTTGAGGCGATCACTGCCGACCCCAAGCCGATCCTCGGCTACAGCGACATCTCACTGCTGCATCTGGTGCTCTACGCACGCACGGGTCTGGTCGGGTTCCACGCCGACTTGGCCACGCCTGGACTCGGCGGGGCGTGGCAGGCCGCGCCCGTAGCGCGTCGGGCGGAACTTGAAAAGCTCTACTCGGCGTTGCTGACCGGTACGGAGGCGATCGGTGCGCTGCCTGCCACCCCGTCATGGGAGTGCTGGCGTGCCGGTCGTGCCGAAGGCCGGCTGATCGGCGGGGTGCTCAATCGCATCGTGCTGGCGCAGGCGACGCCTTACGCACTGCCGCTCGAGTGGTTCGACGGTGCGGTGCTGTTCTGGGAGGAGATGGGCGGCCAAGCGTCGTACGTGTGGAGCTATCTGCAGGTGCTGCGGCACTGCGGCATCCTCGATCGGATCTCCGGCATGGTCGTGGGCGTCCCGTACGCGATCGACGGGCTCGGGGCGCCGGACGCGTCCCCCACCCTGCCCGAGATAGTCCTCGACGTCCTCGGCGATCGTGACATCCCGGTCCTGGGCAATGTCGAGTTCGGACACGCCGGCCCGAATCTGCCGATGCCGGTCGGCATCAGCGTCGGCCTCGATGCGCAGCAGCGGACGCTGTCGCTGCTCGAACCGGCGGTACGACCGCACACGACAACGGGACCGGTCGGCTGAGCAGCGCGAACCCTGCCCACTTCAGCGCGCCGTACGCGGGCGTTGCCAGGTCAGGCCGTTGGTGCATCGGTGGGCCTGACCGTGGAGGTCAGTCGTTGTGGCGGCGGCCGGTGGAGTGGAGTGACCGGTGATCCCTCTCTTGATCCGGCTCGTGGTCCGCCACCGGCTTGCCCAGCCGGGTCACCCAGTCGACGAACTCCGCGTCCTGACTCGGCAGCGGCTCGCCGTCCGCCGGTGTGCCCGCGCCGTCCCCGTCGGCCCGGGACCTGTTGCGCCGGAACAGGCCCAGCCGGCCGCTGGCCCGCCCGCTGTCCCGTCCCGACTCGACGACGGGTGCCGGGGCAGCCGGCGCGGGGACCGCGGCGACCGGATCGGTCCCGGTGGGGCTGGCCGACGCGGGGTCGGTCGTGGGCCGGGGCCCAGCGCGCTGGGCGGTCGCGAGGGCGTCCCAGTTCGCGGCCCGGTTCAGGTTGGGCAGGGGCGGCCGGTGCCGAGGGTGGAGCGCCGGTTCGAGCCTCTCCGGCGTGCCGGCCGAGTGGGTCGCCTCGGCGCCCGGCGCGGGCTCGGCCGAGGGCGGCACCCGCCGCGCCGGAACGACCTGCCGGGTCGCCTGAACCGGCGTCCGGTCGGTCTTCGGCGGCTGGTACATCCGGCTGGTCCCCGGGGCGACGCGTGCCCCGTCGGCCTCCGCCTCCGCCGTCCCGGAGCCGTCCCCGCCGGGTCCCGCGGGAAGGTGGGTCGCCGTCGCGGGGGCCGGTTCCGATGTCGGCGGGGTGTCGGCGGGCGCGGCTGGCGCGGCGGTGACAGCCGGTGCGGGGGTCCGCGTCGCGGCGTCGGCCGGTACGGCGTTGGCGTCCCGATCGCCAGCCGGCGCACCGAGACCGAGCGGTTCGGCCGCGGTCGGGAGCTTCGCCGCGATCGCGCCGACGAGCGGCCTCGTGCCGACCAGGTCGACGGGCTCCGGCTCGTCGGTCGCACCACCGGCGGCCGGCGTGATGGCCTGCGGCGCGGCGGGGCCGGCGGACAGCGGACGAAGGACGTCGGTCGGCTCGACGACCCGCGCTTCGGCGGTGCGCGGCAGGAGCGGCCAGCGGAACGACGCGGCGGCGGCCGAACCGAGCACACCGGCGGCGACGGCGAGCAGCGCGCCGTAGTACGGCGTGATCTGGTACCGGTCGACCGCGTCGCCGGGACCGGCGGTCAGGTAGGCGAACGCGACCAGCACCGTGCCGGCCATGCCGGTCGCGAGGTTGACCAGCGGCGGATGCCCGCGCCAGCGGGCCAGCCCGCCGGTCACCGCGCCGATGAGCAGGGCCACCGCCGGCAGAACCAGGATCGCCAGCCGGCTCGCCGCGTCGGCGTTGAGCCCGGCCGACTCCAGCACACCGAGCCGTACGGCGGGCAACGGTCCGGCGGTTGCGAGCGACGGGACGACCGAGACGAACGCCAGCAGCCAGACCACGCCGCCCACCGCCGTCATGCTCCAGCCCAGCGGCGGCTTCACCAGTACGGCGATCGCGGCACCCGCGCCGACCAGCGCGCCGAGGGTCGCGCAGATGCCGACGGCCCAGATCTGGTCCACAGAGAAGCGCTCGGCGGCCTGGGCCGGCCGGACGCAGAGCGGGGCCACGACGGTGGCACCCAGCGCGGCGGCGGCGGCGATGGCCGCCAGTCTGCCCGTGCTCCCCAGCAGCCCGTGCCGGCGGGCCAGGCGTGCGGTGACGACGGTGCCGGCTACGGCGGCGTGTGCCGCGAACCAGCCCACCCAGACGAGCTGGGCGGGCCACTGGTTGACGGTGGCGCCGGCGGAGGCGCTGGTGAGCTGGACGATGCCGAAGCTGAATGCGACTCCGAGCTGGCCGGCAGCGGCGAGCACGCCCATCCCGAGCGCTGTGAGCAAAAGGTTATGCCAGGTACGAGAAACCATGTCCGGCACGTTACGCATCTATCGCACCCGTTTACCCCGAAATGCCGGATTCCATGTCGGACCGCCGTGCTGAGTTGGCTGAGCGTCGCGATTAGCGCCGCCGAGGGAGTGATCGATACTTTGATGCTCGGGTTGCGGTCGACAGGATGGACGCGTGTCGGTGTTGCAGGTGAAGGTGCGTGCGGTGGTGTCCGGCGCGGATCGGGACGGCATGCCGGACGTGCTGGTCGAGCTCGCGAGCGAGCGTACGACGGTGGGTGAGCTGATCCGCAGGGCGGTTGAGGAGCAGATCCGGTCGTTGGGCGTCGACGTCCCGCGTTGCCGCACCGTGCTCAGGCGCCAGTATCTTTCCGCAGCGGAGATCCGGGCACAGGCATCCACCGGCATGGTCCGGACGCCGTCGCCGCGGCTCGATCCGCCGGACGTCACGGAGGAGGTAGCTCGGGCGTATCGAGCGTTCGAGCGAGACGTGTTCGTGTTGTTCGTGGGAGGACGCCAGGTCCACCGGCTCGCCGAGGAGATCGTGCTCCGTCCCGGCGAGCCCGTCGTGTTCCTGCGGCTGACCGCTCTGGTCGGTGGGTGACCATGGTGGATGTGCCGGAGATGTTTGCCGACGAGGTCCGTCACCAGCGAGACGCCCTGTGGCGGATGGTCGACGAGGCCTCGGCCTTGGCGAAAGCCGGTGACCTGCCAGGTCTGCGGGCCTACGCCGACTTGATCCGGCGTGCGCTGGAGGCCGGCAACAGCATTGACCGCACCGGTGGGCATCTGGACTCGAACGTCGGTGACGTCTACGCGGCGTTGAATGACATCTACGATGCGGCGCTTCCCGTGCAGAGGCCCGATGATCCGACAGACGTCCTGGATGCCCCATGGCCGACCGCCAGCCGGACGGCCCTGCTCGCCTCCATTGTGGACCACGAGGGTTGGCGCGAACCGCCACTCGAGCCCCTGGCCGACCGGGCCATCGACGCCGGCGATGTGCACCTGCTGCGGCTGCTGATCCGCACTCCGCTGGGCCGCGCACGTCGGGAAACTGTGGTGCGGGTCCTGGACGCCCTGCACGGGGTGGGGGCGCTCGATGTCGAGATCATCGAGCGGGCGTTCACCGACGACATGTACCTGGGAAATGCCATCGTCGGACGCTCCCCGACGGACAGCGCCGCGCGGTTGACGCCCGCTGCCTGTGCGCCCGCCGTGCGCGACTACTTCGACGAGCTGGCTTGGCGCCTGACCTCGCCGTCCGAGCCCGAGTGGGCCGCGCTGCCCGAGGTGCTGGTGCCACGAGGCCTGCGGTTCGTGCTTCGGGCCGTGGAGCGACGAACGGATCGCCGGATGGCCGTGCGCCTCGGCGCCGCCGAGCTGACCGGTGACGAGCGGACTGCTCTGGTGGAACACCTGCGGGACCGCCCAGCCGAGCAGCAGCGATACGCCTTCGACCTGCGACTGCCGGCGGGAGACGCCGAGGTGCTGCTGCCACTGCTCGGGCTGCCCGGGGCGGCGCCGTTGCTGCGGTTGGTGCGGGCGACCTCCACAACGGAAGCCGTACGGCAGGACCGGAGCGCGATCCTCGCCGCCGTGCGGCAGGCCGGCGTCGACGGTGCGCGCTCGCTGCTGCAGCTCTGCCCGAGCGAGATCGTCTCCGCCGCTCTGGGCTGGAACCGCCCAGCCGTCTCCAAGCGAGTCAAGCACAACGCCCTGGCGGCCATCGCCGCTTTCGGCCTGCTGCCGCTGGCCGACGACGAGACGGTGCTCGACCGCTATCTGGCGCTGCGAGAGGTGGCAAAGCGGGGTCTGAAGCTGGGCCCGAACCGCAGGCACAGCCACGCCGCCGCGGTCGCGGTGGCCCTTGATCATCTCGCCCAGGTGGCAGCTTTCCCGGACGCCAGTCGCCTTGAGTGGGACTGTGAGGCGCGCATCGCCGCCGAGGCGCCCGGCGACTGGCACGTCGGCGACTACACGGTCGCGCTGCGGCTGTCCGGCGCCGAGCCGCTCATCACGGTCAGCAAGGCAGGCAAGCAGCTGAAGTCGGTGCCGGCCGCCGTACGCACCGACCCGCGGTACACCGAAGTCCGCGAACACCAGGAACGGGTACGGGACCAGGCTCGCCGCATGCGTACCGGGTTGATCGAGCGGCTCGTCGCCACTGGTGGCACGGTCGCCGCCGACGAGCTCGCCCGCCTGCGCAGCCTGCCGGCCGGCGCGGTGCTGCTCCCTGCACTGATCTGGGAGGACCAGGCGGGCATGATCGGCCTGCTCGACCAGGTCGACCTCGACGGTCCGGTCACGGTGGTGCATCCGTTGCGGTTGTACGAGCGGGGCCTGCTCGCCCACTGGCAGGCGAAGGTCGTCCGGCACCGGATCCGGCAGCCCGTGAAGCAGGCGTTCCGGGAGTTGTACCTGTTGACTCCGGCTGAACGCGACGCTGTCGACGTGTCGAGGCGGTTTGCCGGACACACGGTCGACGGCAAGGTGTCGGGCCAGCTGCTGTCCGGGCGCGGCTGGTCGACCCATGACCAATATGACGAGCACCAGGCAACCAAGCTGATTACCACCGACATCACCGCCGCGCTGGTCTGCGACCTGCGTGGCTACTTCGGCGGGGGAGAGGTGGTCGTCGGCGAGTTGCGTTTCCTGACCGCCGGCTCGGTAGTTCCCCTGGCCGACGTGCCGCCGGTGGCGTTCTCCGAAGTCATGCGGGATCTGGACCTCGTCGTGTCGGTGGCCGGGATCGACCCGGCGGGGTACGCCTCGCCGCCACAGGCGGCGAGCCGGGTCCAGTTGCTGGCCAGCCTGATCGACGATCTCGGGCTGGAGCGAGTGGCCGTCGACGGCACGTCGGCCGTGGTCCGTGGTTCCCGGGCCACCTATCGCGTGCACCTGAACAGCGGCAGTATCCACGTCGAGCCCGGCGGCTACCTGTGCGTGGTTCCCGCCTCGTTCGGTGGCACCGCCCATCGGAGCCTGTTTCTGCCATTCGCCGACGAGGACCGGATGACCAGCGTCATCCTCAGTAAGGTCCTCCTGCTCAATGAGGACGAGAGGATCACCGACCCGGCGATCCTGGCGCAGCTCGACGCACGGGGCTGACGGGTCGCGCCGTAGCCACGAGCGCGCCGCCCGCCGCGGATCTGCGGCGGGCGGCGCGGTTGGTGCGTGACGTCAGGAAACGTTCACGTCTCTGTAGTAGTAGCGCAGAATCGCCTGGTAGTTGTTGCCCGCGTTCGCGAGATCACGCGAGCCGTACTGCGACAGCCAGTCCCCGTCCACCCAGCCACCGCAAGCGGTCGTGGTGGCGCAGTAGTGCGCCCGCAGAATGTTGCCGCTGCGGGTCAGCCGGGTTGACCAGGTGCGGTCCACCGCGGCGGACGTCAACGCCTGCGCCGACGACGGCCGGTAGACCTGGTCGCCGGTGTCGTCACGGACGTCGTAGCACTGTCCGCCGGAGGTCTTCCGGGTCGAGTGCAGCGCCCAGTACCAGCCGTAACTCTTGACGGCCATGGCACCGGCCTCCAGCGAGGCGGCCGGCCAGCTGGTCACCCACTCGTTCGGGAGGACGTTCTTGACGTACGTCTGGAAGTCGACCCGGTCGACTCGCCCGAGACTGACCCGGTAGACCAGGATGGTGGTCGGCAGCTTGCTGTTGGTGCCGTCGGTGCTACAGCCCGTCGGCCCGCTCACAAGTTCGTGCGAGGCGTTGTTGTTCTTCAGCGTGGCGTTGAGGTTGCCCTTCGCCCCGGCCGCGAAGTCCTGGCTCGCACCGGCGAAGTTGCTGTTGAAGTAGACCCGCACGGTCTTGCCGGTGCGGTTCCACACCGACGCGGCGTTGTTCTTCACGCACAGGCCCTTGCCAGCGCCCGTTCCCTTGAAGTCGTAGCAGGTTGGCTGGGTGGTGCCGTAGTCGTCCAGGGAGTCGGTGAAGTCGGAGACCGAGCCGGCCTGGTTGCTGTTGTAGTAGTAGCAGAACTCGCCGCTGTCGCAGCCCCCGTCGCGATCGGCGGCGGACGCCGCACAGGGCGCCACCGCGACGCCGACGAGCGCCGCCACCACGACGGCCAGAAGGCCCGGAACTCTTCTCAGGATGGTCATCCGCGGCCGTCGATCAGAAGTGGAGTGCATACCCGGTCACCAGCCGCTCGGAACGTAGGCCCAGCCCAGGTAGTCGGACCGATCCCGGAACGTGCTGGTCTGGTAGACGGTCGGTCCGGTGCTGATGGCGCTGTTACCGCCGATGGAGAGCATGACGTGCCCCGCCGACGTGGTGGACGTGAAGAACACCGCGGTTCCGGCCGGCGGCACCGAGCCGGTGTGAATGCGCCCGTTGTCCTTCTGCCACTGGTAGTGCGTACGGGCCGTGGCGAACCGGCCGCTGGTGCCGAAGGCCCGCTCGACGAACAGCTCGCACTCGTTGTTCCAGTCGGAGTGCCCGAGGCGGGCCTTGGCGAACGCGACGGCCTCGGCCGCGCGCGGGTCGGCCGGGTTGGTGCCGCTGGTGCCGCCGATGTTGTGCGAGGCGTTGTTGTTCTTCAGCGTCGCGTTGAGGTTGGCCTTCGCCCCGGCCGCGAACGACTGGCTCGCTCCGCCGTAGTTGCTGTTGAAATAGACCACCACGGTCTTGCTGGTGCGGTTCCACACCGACGCGGCGTTGTTCCTCACGCACAGGCCCTGGCCATTGCCCGCGCCCTTGAACTCGTAGCAGGACGGCTGGGTCGTGCCGTAGTCGTCGATCGACCCGGTGAAGTCCGAGATCGAGCCGGCGTAGCCGCTGTTGTAGTAGTAGCAGAACTCGCCACTGTCGCAGACCCCGTCCCGCGACGCCGCCTGCGCCGGCGAGGCGACGGCCAGGATGGACGTGGTCATGGCGAGCGCGGCGCCCGCGACGGCGAGGCTCTTACGGATGCTCATGGTGCCCTCTCGTGAACAGTGAGTGATGGTTGATGGATCGGTTCGGGTGCGGGTCACTGCCCGCGCTGGTACTGCTCCCAGGTTTTGATCGGAATCCGGGGACCGTCGTCCGGGCCCTGGTTGGCCAGGCCGTTCAGGCCGAGGTAGTAGTCGCCGGTCTGGTGCTGCGCCTGGCTGGACAGGTCCGTGTCGCTGATCGCCGCGGCGTGGATGTGCCACGGCCAGTCACCCTGACTCGGGTTCCGGACCCAGGCGGCGAAGCCGACCTGGCGTAGAGCCCGGACGACGGCCGTACGCTTGACCGCGGTCATGCCGGTGACCGCGATGTCCACCACACCGCCGCCGTCGTGCGTACCGGCCGAGGTCGGGTCGCCCCCGGGGTTGTACGAGCCCTGCTCGAGCACCAGGGTGTAACCGAGCAGACGCTGCGCCTCGGCCAACATCGCCTGCGTACGGGCGTCGACGACGTACCCGTCCCGCTGGACCTTCGCGCCCGGGCCGATCGTGTTGCCGACGGTGTACCGGTTCCGCCCGAGCTTCGTCAGCGACGTCGTGCCGGGCAGCCCGTTCGCGGCCAGGCCGGTGTAGCCGAGCGAGCGCTGGTACGCCGCGTACGCCGAGATGGTCTCGGTGCCGAAGTAGCCGTCGAGCCACTGCCCGCTGAGCAGGTTCTGAGCCTGGAGCGCCTGCTCGACGGCAAGCACGGAACTCTTCGCGCCCGGGGTCAGTGTGTGGTCGGCACGGCGGGGGTCGATCTGGGCGGCCAGGACGG
The DNA here is from genome assembly GCF_053599855.1 of Micromonospora sp. NPDC005161. Lineage (NCBI taxonomy): Bacteria > Bacillati > Actinomycetota > Actinomycetes > Micromonosporales > Micromonosporaceae > Micromonospora > Micromonospora sp. NPDC005161. The sequence goes on along the minus strand of NZ_JBSFYQ010000020.1, from coordinate 83,771 downwards.
TGGCCTCCATGTCCACGACCGGCAGCGCGGCCGTGGACACCGTTCGCTGCGCTGTGGCACCGGGTGTCGCCGCCCACGCATGGGCCGGGACGCCGACGGCCGCACACAGCGCGGCGAGCCCGACGGCTAACCAGGGACGGCGCATGGTCGATCCTCCTCGTAGGTGGTGAGTCGCGTTCGGAACGGACATCACCCTGCGAGAAGCGGCCTGTTGTTCGGTACCCCGCCGTCCTGTCAGATCTATTGGGTCGTCACCGACCTCGATGGATGCGGTGTTGTCAGATCGGGTGGCGCCCAGGTCTGACATGGAGCGCTCGCGCCTGACACCGGTGGGGCGGCCCGGGACCCGTTGCCGCCAGGCCTGCTCAGATGACGGTCACCATGAAGTACACCGGCCGGCGACTGGGAAAGTAGGCCTTCCCGTGCTCGTCGACCATCTTCCAGCTGACCCAGCATTTCCCGGGGCGGTTCGGCGCGGTGACCGCAACACTGATCATCACCTGCCCGCCGGGCGGCGTGTCGCCGACCGCCACGCGATCCGGCACCGGGCAACCGTCATCGTCACCGGTGGGGTTCGTCCGCGCCAGGAAGCGGTTGTGCCAGTCGACCGATCCCGTGTTCTTGAGCGCCCACACCTTCACGAAGTGGGCGTTCACCTTCACCTGCGTACCGTCGGGGATGGTGACGTCGGCGACAAACTGGGTCGAGTCCCCGGGAATCAACGCGTCCGAGAATCCTGCCGATGTCGGCGCCACCGCGACGGCGTCGGCGTCGTCCAGGGACGACCGGTCGCGGACGGTGGCGGCCAGAACGGCGACCATCGCCGCCATCGCCGCCACCGCCACCACTGCGGCGGTGGCGAGCCACGGCATTCGATGCCGTCGCGCGCCCGTGACCTCGTCCTGCGCAACTGCCTGTGGGTGCTCGGCCGCCCGCAGCGCGCGTTGGCCCTGCGGCACGAGGTCCGAAGATGCGGCGACGCTGGACACCAGGGACCTACCGGCCGCCGGTGTGGCCACGGCGTCGAACGTCTCGGCGCCCACGGCGCCGGTTGGCACAGTGTCCAGGGTGCCGGGCGTGTCGACCCCGGCCGAGGAGTCGGTGCTGACCGGCGCCAGGTCGCCGTCCGGGGCAGCGTGGTTCGCCCCCCGGCGCTGAGCGTCCTCCCATCCGCGCCGCCACTGAACCTCGTCCGCCTCGCACGCCCGGACGAACTCGCGCGTGGTCTCCCACGAGGGAAACCTGGTCCCGGCGGCAGCCTCGTGCAGCGTCGTGTGCGAGATCCGGCCCGACCGCCCAGCCATCTTCCGGAATGACGGGTTGCCTGCGGCGGCCCGCAGCGTCCGCAACTGTTCGGCAAATGTCTGGGTGGCCCCGCCGTCTTGACTCGACTCGTCGGCAGCAGGCTGGGTTTCCATCTATCCCCAATGTCAGACGTCGTCGTCAGGCGTTGTCAGAGCGTGTAAGAGGTTACCGAACGGACCTCCACGGCGTTCACCGTGATCGATGACGACACCGGGCGCGACGGTCCCGGTGCATTGAAGGAGGTCACCGATGAAGAGCCTTTCCCGACGTGGCGTGCGCATCCTCGCGGCCGCCGGGCTGGCTGTGCTCGCGGCGCTGGCGGTCTCCGGACCCGCCTACGCCGAGACCAACCCGCACTGCGCGGGCTCGGTGCAGATCGGCGCGACGGCGTACGTCACCGTCGGCGGGCAGACCGCCGCATCGGTCAAGCAGTACAAGGGCTGCGGCAAGAACTACGCATACACGTACGTGTGGCAGCAGTACCGGGCGACCCACGGCTCGTACCAGGTCTGCACCTCGATCGTGACCGGGCGTACGCTGCGCGACCTGCAGTGCTCGAGTGGCCCGGACGTCTGGTCCTCGGGTGCCAACACGCTGGCGGAGTGCACCCGGGCCCTCGGCGGAATCTCCGACGTGGCGCAGAAGGAGACCGGCGAGCGCTGCTGACCGGCGACGCGTTCCTGTCCCGCCACCTCCGCCGGGCCTGACCGGTACCGGCGTCCGGCGCGAGGCTGGGCGCCGGTACCGGCGACATGTGCGGATTCGTGGCGGCGACGGGCTACCTCAGGGGGCGGAAGTAGTGCCGGACCGCGTAGCGGTAGACCTTCTCACCGAGTTTCGCCCCCTCGACGTCAGCGGTGCGGAAGTGGACGCCGCCCCAGACGCGCGCGCCGATGAGTTCGTTGAGCGCTTGCGAGAAGCTGTTGAATTCCCTGGTGGTGCCGGAGTCGACGCTGGATCCGCTGAACGTGATGTCATCTCGGCCGAAGAAGTGCCGGTACAGCGACATCCGCGCACCGGTGCCGCAGGCGTGGCCGGAGGGGTACTCGGGGAAGGGAGGCGTGACGAGCAACGGCTGCCAGCCTGGGTCGGCGGTCGTCCTCGGGTTACCGTCCGTGTCGGCCAGTTGGACCGCCGTGACCGGACGCCAGTAGCTCCAGAAGTCCTTCTGGCTGAAGCACGCCACTCCTGAGTCGGCCACGATGAGGTCGGTCATCGCGAAGAAACGCGCGGTCTGCAGGGGGTCCAGCTGCTGGGTGGTGGCGAGCTGGCGCTTGATCTCCCAGGAGCCGGAACGCCGGTCGTGCCACCAGATCGCGGCCTCCGTCTGATCCCGGGTGCGCACCGTGCTCGTCGCCGAGCCGACTTCCTTCACCTCGTTGAGGTCGCGGGTGTACGCGCTGCTGGTCAATCGTGGCGGCTCGGGTGTGCGGAACATCGACGTACGGGGGATGAGGAACGGCCGCATGTGTCCGGTCCATGCGCCCTGGGACAGGAACAGCGGCGGCGTGGGTCGCCACTGGCCGGGCCTTGTCCCGTTCCTCCATTGCTGGTCCCCGAACGCGCCGTCGTCCTGCCGTGCGGTGACCATCGTGGCCGCGGCTCGTGCCCCGATCGTGATGCCGCGCTGCTTCGACCGTCCGTCGGGAATCACGGCGAGAGCCGTGTCGTACTGTGCCCGAAGCCGCTCCTGCTGATCGGGGAAGAGGGCGGCGAGTACGTCGTGGGCGGCGGCGGCGACGGCAGCGTCCACCGACTCGGTCCCGATCGACGGCGGTGGGGCAAGGTACGGCTGGTACGGGGTGCCGGCGATCGCGTTCAGCGCGTCGTAGACGGCCCCGCTGACCATCGCGAAGCTGCGCACCTGCTCGTTCGGTTGCTGAGCCGCGACGTCCCAGATCGCCGTCTGAGCATTGATGTCCCATGTGACAACCGGATTGGCGGGGCCGGTGCTGGAGATCGCGGCTGCGGCGCGGGGCACCGGCCCGGTCATCGTGGACGCGACCAGCGAGCCCAGCGCGATGGTTGCGGGAATGACGCGTGACCAGATCGTACGGCGTGTTTGGTTGCGACTCGTCATGATCTCCCCCGTCGGGATCGATGACTATCGAAAATAGCATTGTCGGACCTCGATGGCTGCCCGTCCGGTCACCCCCTGAACATTGCCGAGTCCGGAGTCCGCGAGCCGCGGGCCACTTTGCCTACAACTATTTCGGCGCTCGCCCGGCGGTTCGACGTCAACGTCCCGAGCACCCGGGCCGCTATGCCGCGGCCCGGCTCCGGCTCGGTCCGGAAACGGCGGCCGCCAGCGCTGGCGTTCGGCACGCGCAGATGGCCAGGGCGATCCTTCGGGGCTACGAGTTGGACGAGCCGGATGCGACGCACGCGGTCCGGATGCTGGGCAGCGTCTTCCACGGGTACGTCAGCCTGGAGCTGGCCGGTGGTTTCGAACGCAGCGCCCCCGGTGCTCAGGAATCCTGGGACTGGGTCGTGGATTCGCTCGACGCGCTGTTACGCAGCCGCAGCACCCCCTGACCCGACAACGACCGCACCGCCGCGAGATGTTCGCCGCGCGGCGCGGCGATGAAGCCGAGATTTCGGTCGAGAGGCCTGAGGTAATGACCACTGAACATCCCTGCATCACCCCGGTCACCGCTGACCTCCTGCGCGGCTTCGTCGACGTGGAGACGACCGCGCGGGGGGCGGGACCCTGCGGTTCAAGGCTACGGGCGATCCGGCCGAGCGCACCGCCGGCCGGCTGACGCTCAACGTCATCCGTGCCGAGCTCGCCGGGATCGTCGAACAGCGCGCGGCCGACGACCCGAACCTGCACTACCTCGACGGACGCGACCTGTACGGCGAGGCGGACTACGCCGAAATCCCGCTACCCAACGAGGTCCACCCCGACCCTGCTGGGCATCGCCGCATCGCTGAGAACTTCGCGCGGCTCGCGTTCGGCGACGGTGGCCCCTTCGCCACCAGGACGGGCTGACCGTTTGTTGGCGTGGCCGTTCTTGAGGTGTTCCTTCGAGTGGCCTACGCGCCCTGTCCCTGGTTCTGCATCAACCCGCCGTCCATGAAGTACGTCGAGCCGGTGACGTAGTCGGCGTCGTCGCTGGCCAGGAAGACGGCGAGCTTGGCGATCTCCTCCGGCTGCGCGGCCCGCTTCCACGGGATGGACTGCACCTGCTCTTCCAGGAACTTCGGGTCGTCGATCGCCTGCTGGTTGAACGGGGTGAGCACCATGCCGGTCCGATGTTGTTGACGTTCATGTGCATCGGGGCGACCTCCAGGGCGATGCTCTTGGCCAACTCCAGCATGCCGCCCTTGCTGGCGTCGTAGTCGGAGCCGCCGGCCCGGGCCACCTCCTGATGGACGGAGTTGATGTTGATGATCTTCCCGTGTCCGCCCTGGTCGCGGCGGTGCTGGATGAACCGCCCGCAGCAGAAGAACATCCCGTACAGGTTGGTGCGGATGGCCCGGTCCCAGGTCGCGGTGTCCAGGTCGGCCACCGGGGTGCCGGAGGCGTCCACGCCCGCGTCGTTCATCAGAATGTCCAGCCTGCTGAATTCCGCAAGGGCCTCGTCGAACATCGCCTCCACCTGGTGCTCGACGCTGATGTCGCCCTGCACCACGACAGCCCGTTGGCCGGTCCTCTCGATCTCGGACTTCGTGTGGTTCGCGCCCGCGTGGTCGTGCAGGTAGTGCACCACCACGTCGGCGCCCTCCCGGCCGAATTCGATAGCGGTGGCCTGCCCGATCCCCGAGTCGGAGCCGGTGATCAGGGCAGTCCTGCCCGTCAGGCGTCCGGTCATCAGCACGCTCCCTCCGTGGCTGTCACGTCGGCGGGCTTACCCGCTTGCCGTGGCCCTAAGCGAACGGGAGGTGGCGCTGCCGTCCGCCTTACGGTTTGCTGCCGGACTGGACTTGATCGATGACCCAGGCGGCGTTGATGAGACCGATGTGGGACAGCGCCTGGGGAAAGTTCCCGATCAGGTTGCCGTCGCGGTGGTCGATCTCCTCCGACAGCAGACCAAGATCGTTTGCCCGGGCGGTGACGCTCTCGAAGATTCGTTTGGCTTCGTCGACCTGCCCGGCCAGGGCCAGAGCCTCCACAAGCACGTACGAGCAGATGATGAAGGCGCCCTCCAACCCCGACCCCGTCCAGCGCTGCAAGAGGCCGTCCCGCCCCACTCCCAGTTCCCGCCTGATGGCGTCCATGGTGGCGAGGACCCGGTCGTCGTCGCCGGGGAGAAACCCGACGGTCGACATGACGAGCACCCCGACGTCGAGGTGGTCGGACCCGAACGCGCCGGTGAACGTCCGGGCCTCGGCGCTCCAGCCTTCGGTGAGGATCGCCGCGCGGAGCTGCTTCATGGCCTGCGACCACCGCGGGACGTGCGCCTCCGCGTCCATGGCCTGCGCCAGCTTGATGGCCCGGTCCAGGGCTACCCAGCACATCACCTTCGACGTCAGGTAGTGCCGCTCGCCCTCGCGCCCTTCCCAGATGCCGGCGTCGCGCTCCCGCCAACTGTCGGCGGCCCGGTCGGCCAGTGATCGCAGCAGGCCCGAGGCGGCGGGCGACAGATCCGCGAGTTCGTTCCGCAGGACCCAGGCGCACTCCAGGATCTCGCCGAGGACGTCGAGTTGCTTCTGCTGCCAGGCGTCGTTGCCGATCCGCACCGGTCGGCTGCCCTGGTAACCCTCCAGGTGCTCCAGGGTGTGTTCGGTCAGGTCCCGCTCGCCACCCGCGCCGAACATGATCGGCACGTGGTCCTCCGCGTCCACCGACCCCATGGAGGCGGCCATCCAGTCGAAGAAGCGGTGTGCCTCGTCGGGACAGGCCGCGACCCACAGCGCCTTGAGGGTGAAGCTGCCGTCGCGGAGCCAGCCGAACCGGTAGTCCCAGTTCGCCGCGCCGCCGACCTCTTCCGGCAGCGAGGTGGTGGCTGCCGCGATCACCGCACCGGTCGGCTGGTAGGTCAACGCCTGAAGGACCAGGGCGCTGCGCCGGACCTGCTCCCGATAGGCTCCCTGGTAGTCCTGGTGGAGGTGGTCCCAGGACTGCCAGGCGGCGACGGTGTCCCGCAGCGCGGCGCGCCCGTCGATCGGCACGGTCAGCGGGTCGGCGGCCCGGCGGTGGTGCAGCGCGAACACGGCGCTGTCGCCCGCTGCGAGAGTGAATCGCCCGGTCACCAGCGAACCATCGACGGCAAGATCACGATCAGCGGCCAGGACCAAGCGGTCGCCACCTCCGGATATCTCTATCCCCACCGGAGTTTCGGCAACCGTGGGACTGACCAGTCCGTACTCCGGTCGGGCCGCGACCTCGATCGCCACCTCCACTGCGCCGGCGACGACCTCGACCTGCCGTAACAGGACGTGCGGGGACGTGTAGCCGATCCGGTGACCGCGTTCCCCGGCACCGAGGCTGAGGGCGTCGGTCAACCGCAGCACGCCGCTCTGGGTGTGGAACTCCGTGCGGAGCACCATCGTCCCATCAAGGTAGTGACGGGAGGTTGTGTACGGCCCGAGCGGTCGGATCGACCAGAAGCCGCCGGCAGAGCCGAGCAGACGCGCGAAGATGCTCGGCGCGTCGAACCGGGGCGGGCACCACCAGTCCACGGACCCGTCCGAGGAGACCAATGCCGCGCCCTGACAGTCGCCGAGAAGTGCGTAGTCACTGATCACAGCCACGCCCGGCTCGTACCCGCGGTGGCGCTCCCTACGCCCGGCGGTCCCCGCCAGCGACACACCCGGGTACCGGACATCCCTTCTGCCTGCGGCCGGCCTGAGACCTGCCGCTCGCTCATCACCGCCCAATCGTGGTGGCCAACGTGTCGCGTGGTGTGTAGAGCATGATCCCGTGATCTCGTTCGGGATCGTGGAGAACCTCGGTGTCGAAGGTCAGCCACCCGCCGGTCGGGTGGTGCAGGCGCTTGACGGCCGACCGCCACGCACTGATAGACGATGTTGCGCCGATACCGCCCGGAGGCCGAGAGTTGTCCGAGCAAGTCAGCGGCGGCGGCGTTGTAGGCCAGCAGGTCGAGGCGTCCGTCGTGGACGCTGATCGGCATGGTGTCGTCGAGGATGCGGAGCAGCCCTGGAACCTGCCGCCGCGACGTCCGCGCACGCTGTCGTGGTGCTAGTGCTCTGACCACGAACGTTCACGGTGTTGGGGTCAGGCTGCGCGGGCGGCGGGTTGGCCCCATCGTCGTTGGCGTTCGCTGCGGATGCGGGCGCGTTCTCGGCGTTGGGCGGCCAGGACGTCGGGGTGGCGGGCGTTGGCGTTGCGCCAGCGTAGGTAGGCCTGCAGCCGACGGGCCAGGACGGTGTGGTTGGGGTGGTTCGAGCCGGCGATCACGAAGGTGCGTAGCGGCCCGAACTGGGCCTCGATCGGATTGGCCCAGGAGGCGTAGGTCGGGGTGAAGCAGAGTTCGACCTTGTTCCGGGCCGCCCACCTGCGAATCTTGAGGCCTTTGTGCGCGGACAGGTTGTCCAGGATGACGTAGATCGGCGCCCCGTCCGGACGCGCGGCGCGGATCGACTTGAGTGCGGCCAGGGTGTTCGCGGCACTCTTGCGGCGCCGCACGACGCCCCAGAGTTGGTCGTCGCCGACGCTGTAGCAGCCGTGGAACTGCCGGACCCCGTGCAGCTTGTGGTAGTTCGCGGGCAACCGGTGCGGGTGCCCGGCCGGCGCCCACCCTGCGCCGGCCTGCGGACGGATCACCAGGGGACCGAACTCGTCGAACGCGAACACCCGCTGCGGGAAACAGGTGCTCACGTACTCGATCCGGGCGAGTTTGGCGTCCCGGTCAGGGTCGGTGGACTCCTTCCACGTCTTGGTCCGCTGGAAGGTGATCCGGTGCCGGTGCAGGATCTGACGCAGCCGTTCGCGCCCGATGCGGATCCGGCGGGCCGCATGCGAGCCCAGGTGGTCGGCGAGCTTGCGCACGCTCCAGCGGGTGAACGGGCGCCCGAGTTTCTCGGGGCGGGTGTTGGCCGTCTCGACGATGAACTGTTCCTCGTCAGGACTGATCTGGCGGGGACGGCCACCCGCCCACTGAGGGTCCAGGCTGGCCATCCCCATCTCGTTGAACCGGTGGATGACCTGCCGGATCGTGTCCTCGTCGGCCTGAACGAGACGGGCGATCGCCGGCACCGTGTTCCCGCCGGCAGACGCGAGCACGACCATCGCCCGACGTAGTCGGATTGGTGAACCGGTTCCCCGGCGGGTGATTCTGAGCAGCTGCTGACCTTCCTGATCACTCAGCCGCCGCACGCGTACAAGATCTGCCACCGCCACAGCCTGACCGCCGCAACGCCGCCAGACCGACAGGCCGGACGGCGTGTCAACCAACACCGTGAACGTTCGTGGTCACGGCACTAGCGGGGGGATCCGTGGCGCTCGGCATTGATCCGGAGGAGTCCTTCGACTCCGCGGAGGAAGGTCTCGGACACCAACGCGGGGTCGAACAGGCAGCCGGCTGCCATGGCGCCGTCGCGGAGCATGACGAAGTGGCGCGCGGCAGGGTCCGCCGTTTCCTCGTGGACCTGCGCCATCAGTGTGGTGAGCGTGTCCAGGAACCATTGGCGGTGGGCGATGATCTCCTGGCGCACGGGATGGTCGGTGTCGGGATACTCCGCTGCGGCGTTCAGGAAGGCGCATCCCCGGAACCCGGGGGACTGGATGCCCTGAGTGATGGAGTTGGCGATGGCCAGGAGGGGGTCGACCGGCGACGGGTTGGCGGCGATGGCCGCGTCGACCGCGGCGCGATCCATCTGATGGACTTCCCGCAGGTAGGCGAGAATAAGGTCTTCCTTGCTGGGGAAGTGCCGGTAAAAGGTGGCCCGGGTCACCTTTGCCTCGGCGATGATCCGGTCAACGCCGACGGAGTGGATGCCCTCGGCGTAGAAGATCCGGGTTGCCGTGGTGAGGAGCCGGAGTCGCGCCTCAGAGGGCCTGGTGTCGGGTCCGGTGCGGGTCATACCACCACCTTAGCGATAGAACGTTCGGTCTGACATGCGTGAACGGCCTCCGCGGTGCACTCCGCGCGCCGCTGGCTGGGCGGCTGCGTCGACGACCTCGCCGAGCCTGACACCGTCGCCGACTCGCTCGCTCAGCCGCCCCCGAGGTTCAGGCCGTGGACTCGAACCGGCAGGCCTGAGGCCTTCCGCAGCCTGGGGGAGAACGTTCGGTCTTGACATCGCGCGGCGAGGCTGAGATGCTGGGCTAGACAGAACGTTCGGTCTTGACGACGCGCGGTGTGAGTCGCCAATGCTGAACGTGACAGAACGCCCGATATCCCCACGCCTCCACTGGAAGGGTCGCCGTGACCACCATCGCTGCTTCGCCCGCTATCTCCCAGACCGCCTCCGCACTGCGGCGGCTGTACTTCACCCGCTTCGCGTTCGCCATCGTGTGGGCACTCGTGACGATCGCGACCGCCAAGGAGATCAGTCCGCTCACGGTGGTGCTTTTCGTGCTCTACCCGCTGTTCGACGTGGGCGCCGCCATCTACGACCTTCGCTCGTCGCGGGCCACCAGCTCGCCGGCCCTGCTGTACGTGAACATCGCGGTCAGCCTGGTCGCCGCCGTTGGCGTGGGCGTCGCCAGCGCGTCCGGCATTCCGGCGGTGCTGCGGGTGTGGGGTGCCTGGGCGGTCGTGGCCGGGCTGGTTCAGCTGATCGTGGGTGTCACTCGTCGCAAGATGGGCGGGCAGTGGCCGATGATCATCAGCGGAGGCATCTCGGTGCTGGCCGGTGGGTCCTTCATCGCCGGTGCTTCCGTGGACAACCCGTCGCTGACCAACGCGGCTGGTTACGCCATCCCCGGCGCCATCTTCTTCCTCATCGCCGCCTTCCGCCTCGGCCGCAGCGCGAAGGCCAACTGACATGACCACCACGGAGTACGACGTCGTCGTGATTGGCGCCGGCCCGGTCGGGGAGAACGTCGCCGACCGGGTGGTGCAGGGCGGTCTGACCGCCGCGATCGTCGAGCGGGAGTTGGTCGGCGGGGAGTGCTCGTACTGGGCGTGCATGCCGACCAAGGCGTTGCTGCGTAGCGCGTCCGCGTTGCGGGCGGCGCGGCAGGTGCCGGGTGCCCGCGAGGCGGTGACTGGTGACCTCGACGTGGCGGCGGTGCTGAATCGCCGGGACTCCTTCGTGTCGCACTGGAAGGACGACGGGCAGGTGTCGTGGCTGGAGTCGGCCGGGATCGCGTTGTACCGCGGCCAGGGGCGGATCAGCGGCGCCCGGGTCGTCGAGGTGACCGGTGACGACGGTGTCACGACGAGGTTGACCGCGCGGCATGCGGTGGTCGTCGCGACCGGGAGCAGTGCGTTGCTGCCGGATATCCCGGGTCTGCGAGCGGCGGCGCCGTGGACCAGCCGCGATTCCGCCTCGGCCGGGTCGGTTCCCCGCCGCCTCGCCATCATAGGTGGCGGCGTGGTGGCGACCGAGATGGCAACCGCGTACTCCGCGCTGGGATCCGCGGTGACGCTGCTGGCCCGTGACGGTGTGCTGCCGCTGGTGGAGCCGTTCGCCGGTGAGCTGGTGACGAAGTCGTTGCAGGCAACCGGTGTGTCGATACGTCTCGGCGCGGAGGCCGTTTCCGTCAACCGCGACAACAGCGGAACCGTCCACATCGAGACCGCCGACGGCGAGCGGGTCGAGGCCGACGAGGTACTGGTGGCGATCGGCCGTACGCCGAACACCCAGGACATCGGCCTCGACAGCGTCGGACTGGCGCCGGGTGGCTGGCTGCCGGTCGACGACACCCTGCGCGTCGCCGGCGGTGGGGAGTGGCTGTACGCCGCCGGTGACGTGAACCGGCGGGTGCTGCTGACCCATCAGGGCAAGTATCAGGCGCGCGCGGTGGGCGACGTGATCGTGGCCCGGGCGAAGAGTGAGAAGGTCGAGGACGGCCGGTGGGGCCGGCACGCGGCCACGGCCGACGTGCGTGCGGTGCCGCAGGTGGTCTTCACCGACCCGGAGATCGCGTCGGTGGGGCTGACCGCGGCCGCGGCCGCGACGGCCGGACTGCGGATCCGGGTTGTGGACTACGACCTGGGCGCCGTTGCCGGATCTTCCCTCCAGGCCGACGGCTACAAGGGCCACGCCCGCATGGTCGTCGACGAGGACCGGAAGGTGATCGTCGGCTTCACCCTCGTCGGCCCGGACGTCGCGGAACTGATCCACGCCGCGACGATCGCCATCGTCGGCGAGGTCCCGCTGGACCGACTGTGGCACGCGGTCCCCGCGTATCCGACCGTCAGCGAGGTTTGGCTGCGGCTGCTGGAGACATACGGCCGCTGACGGTGAACCGAGCCCTCGTCCCGCCGCGGCGCCGTCGTGGGCGCGACCGCGCTCGCCCTGCTCGGTGCCGAACCGGCCAATCGGTGCGGCGGCGGGCGGAACGGGTCCCCTGATCGTGTCCGTCGTCCGCCGCGGTAGCGAGAGGGTGGGCGGGCGCCGACAATCGGAGGAGTGTCACTCGCCTTCGTGCTGCACCACCACCGCAAGCCGCGACCGCACTTCGACCTGCGGCTCGAAGAGGGCGGTGTGCTGCGTTCCTGGGCGGTTCCCCGCGGCCTGCCGGACAATCCCAGCGACAACCGGCTCGCGATCGCGGTGGCCGACCACCACCTCGACCACCTCACCTACGAGGACGCTGACAAGTCGATCGCCGACATCGGTACGTGGGAAGAGCACGACCGCACCGAGCGTCGACTGCTGTTCACGTTGCACGGCCGCGCCGGCCGCCGACGGTACGCGCTAATCCGTACGGGCGAGGGGTGGCTGCTTCACCTGACGAAGGAGCAGCCCTCGGACGAGCTGCGATAGGGGCGGAATGTTTCACCCTCGCGTAACGGGTATTCGGGCGTACCGGCGCGGCCGGCGGGTGAACAGCGTCACGGAGTGAGGGAGTGCGTGTCATGCCCGATCCGCAGACCACCGTCGTCCTCGTGCACGGCGCGTTCGCCGAGTCGGCGAGCTGGAACGGTGTGATCGAGCGGCTGGGCGCCGCGTACGACGTGGTGGCCGCCGCCAATCCGCTGCGGGGCGTCGCAGGCGACGCCGCGTACGTGCGGGACGTGATGCGGGGGATCGGCGGCCCGGTCGTCCTCGTCGGCCATTCGTACGGTGGCATGGTGATCACGCAGGCCGCGGCTGACGAAACGTCGGTGCGGGCCCTCGTGTACGTCAATGCCTTGTGCCCGGACACCGGCGAGTCGGCGCTGTCGCTGTCCGGGAAGTTCCCCGGCAGCACGCTCGCCGACACGCTGGTGCAGTACCCGGTGTCGACCGGTGGCAACGAGGTGGCGATCGGCCAGGACGCCTACCATGCGCAGTTCGCCGCGGACGTGCCGACCGACCTTGCCGCGCTGATGGCCCGGACCCAGCGGCCGATCACCGAACAGGCCTTGAGTGACACGCTCTCCGGCGATCCCGCCTGGCGATCGCTGCCCAGCTGGTTCGTGTTCGGGGACGCCGACATGAACATCCCGGTCGCCGCGCATCGGTTCATGGCCGAACGGGCCGCCCCGCAGGGCCAGCGTGAGGTCGCTGGGGGCTCGCACGCGATGGCGGTGTCGCGGCCGAGCGAGGTCGCCGAGACCATCATCGAGGCGGTCCGGGGGGTGAGCGGCTGACGGTCGCTGGTCCTCAGCTGAGGTCGTGCAGCCTCACAGCCGGGATCTCAGTACCGCGACCTCGGGCCACGGGTCGAAGCCGTGCTCGACCAGCCAACGGACCGCCAGCAGGCTTCGCAACGACCACCACGCGCGGATCACGTCGAGGTCGACGTCGGTGCCGTAGCCAGCGACGACGTCGCCAAGGTGGTCCTCGTGTCCAAGCGTCAAGCTGGCGAGGTCGTACAGGGCATCGCCCCTGGCCCGCCTCGGACCAGTCGACCACGCCGGTGATCTCGTCAACATCGACGAACACATGGGCCACCTGCAGGTAGCCGTGCGTGAACACCGGTGTCCACGGCCGGAGCGCCGCCTCGGCAACCGTCGGTTGCGCGTGACCACGTCGGTGGGAAGGACGTCGTTCCTAACGAGCCACTCGCATTCGCCGTCGAGGTGCGATGCGATCTCGTCGAGGCTCCGGCCGGGCCATGGCGGCAGCGGCGCGTCGTGCAGCATCCGTGCGGCGGCACCCGCCGCGGCCCAGGCCGCCGTCGACGCGATCGACGGCTCGCCGAGGCGGCCGAGTGCCGTGCCTGGGAGGGCGGCGAGCGCGAGCACGGGCGGCTTCCGCCACAGGACCTCCGGAGTCGGGATCGGCGCCATAACCATCGCCTCGACCTCGACATCGGTGCGCATCTGGTCAGCGTCGATCTTCAGGAACACGTCGCCGACGCGCAGGGTCGCGCGCTCGTGATAGGGCGACGACGACCTCGACCTTATTCACCTTGGTCATTATCGCGGGATGACCACCGACGTCACCCGGTTTATCACGTGCGACTGCGCGGCTGACGTCGTGCTGCCCGGCGGCCTCGTGCACGACACCGGCCGTGACGAGTCGAGTCCGCATCGGTGGGGTCGACTCCTTCCCCACCCACCACTATAGTCAGTTCCATTATGAGACTTACTGTCTTCTGGCGTTGGTGGGTCGCCGGCACCACCAGTCACCTCGGCTCGGCAGTCGGCGCGGTGGCCCTGCCGCTGACCGCACTGACCGTGCTGGACGCGTCGGCGCTCGAAATGGGTCTGATCACGGCGGCCGGCTATCTCGCGTACCTGTTGATCAGCCTGCCGGCGGGGGTGATCGTTCAGCGCGTGCCACTGCGCGGCATGCAGGTCTCCCTGGATCTGATCCGGGCCCTCGCGATCGCGTCCGTCCCCCTGGCCTGGTGGTTCGAGGCACTGACGGTCGCCCAGCTGATCGCGGTCGCCCTGGTCGTGAGCTTCGCCAACGTGCTGTTCGACGTGGCGAACCAGACCTTCCTGCCGGAGATCGTGCCCGCCGCGCAGCTGCAGGCGCGCAACAGCCTCAACTCCGGTACGCACGCCGCCACCCAGCTGGGCGGGCCGTCCCTGGGCGGACTCGCGGTGCAACTGCTGGGTGCGGTGCCGACGCTGTTCGTGGACGCCGTCAGCTATCTGGTCTCCGCCGTGCTGCTGCGCACCCTCCCGGCCCGGCGGGTGCAGCGACCGGCCGAGCGGCCACCGATGGTCACGATGATCCGCGAGGGCTGGCACTTCGTACTCCGACACCCGATCATCGGGCCGGCCATGTGGGACGCGACCGCGACGAACTTCGTCTGCGGCGCGATGCTGGCCCTCTTCCCGTACTACCTGGTGCGCGAGCTGCACGCGTCGCCGCTCATGGTCGGGCTGCTGCTCGCCGCCGACGGCCTCGGCACGCTAATCGGCGCCGCGCTCACCACCCGGTTCACCGATCGGGTCGGCACCGCACGCGGCCTGATCGTCGCGGCCTTCGTCGGCGTGGCCGGCGCACTCATCATCCCGCTGGGCACAGGCACCGCCGCCTACCTCGCCTTCGCCGCCGGCAACCTCATCTTCGCCGGTTCCTCGGTGGTGCTCAGCGTGACCACCCGCACCTACCGGATGCTCGCCAGTCCGCCGGAGCTCCTGTCGCGGGTGATCGCCACGGTCAAGTTCGTCTCCTGGGGCGCCATCCCGCTCGGCAGCCTGCTCGCCGGCGCCCTGGCCGGGCCGATCGGTGCCCGCACCACTCTGCTGATCTTCGGTGGGCTCACCGTGCTGTCCCCGATCATCTACCTGTCGACCCCGATCCGCCGGCTGCGTGACCTGCCGCTCGACGCACCTCCGCAACCCGCCGAAGCTCGGGTGTGAACCGCACCGGCACGGCCTGCTGATCGGTTAACGATTTCTCGCTGAGCCTGCTCGAAGCCCGTTCCGTGGACCGGGTGTGGGTCGACGAAGGTTCGGCCTGGCGCCGGTGGCCGGAGAGATACGTGAGCGGCTCGGCCTTGATTCGGAAATCGATTGCTGGAACAGTGGCGCCATGAAGGTCGCGGCTGTCCTCGGCGTGGACATCGGCACATCGAGCAGCAAGGGCGTGCTCGTCGACATCGATGGCCGGGTCCTGCGGTCGTCCATCCGGACGCACGAGGTGAGCCGGCCACGGCCCGGGTGGGTCGAGATGGACGCCGACGTCTGGTGGCAGGAGTTCGTCTCGCTCAGCGGCGACCTGCTGGCACCCGGCGACGCCGAGGTCGTCGCGGTCGGGGTGAGCGGCATGGGCCCGTGCGTACTGCTCACCGACGCCGCGAACGTCCCGCTCCGCCCGGCGATCCTGTACGACGTCGACACCCGCGCGACCGAGCAGATCGACCGGCTCAACGAGCGGTTCGGCGCGGACGAGATCCTGCGTCGGTGCGGCTCTGCGCTGTCCAGTCAGGCGGCGGGCGCGAAGGTGGCCTGGGTGGCCGACCACGAACCGGACCTCTTCCGCCGCGCCCGTCGGCTGTTCATGCCCAGCTCATGGCTCGCCGTCAAGCTCACCGACGAGTACGTGCTGGACCACCACTCGGCGAGCCAGTGCACGCCGCTGTACGACACCGACGGCCACGACTGGTACCACCCGTGGGCCGCCGAGATCGCCCCCGGGTTGATCCTGCCTCCACTGCGCTGGCCCGGCGATGTGGCAGGCCGGGTGACGGCGGAAGCGGCGGCGATGACCGGACTGCCGCCGGGCGTCCCCGTGATCACCGGAACCATCGACGCCTGGTCGGAGGCGATCAGCGTCGGCGCTCAGGGCGTCGGCGACCTCATGCTGATGTACGGCACGACCATGTTCCTGGTGCACACGGTCGCGGCCCGGGTCACCGACCCGGCGCTGTGGGGGACCGTTGGCGCCCTGCCCGGGACCCGCAATCTCGCCGGTGGCCTGGCGACGTCCGGGGCGATCACGGCGTGGCTGCGCGAGCTGTTCGGCTCGCCGGACTATCCCGACCTGCTCCGCCTCGCCGAGGCCTCGGGTCCGGGCGCCCGAGGGCTGCTCATGCTGCCGTACTTCGCCGGCGAACGTACGCCGATCCTGGATCCGCAGGCCCGGGGCATCCTCGCCGGCCTCACCGTCTCGCACGACCGCGGTGACCTCTACCGAGCCGCGCTGGAGGCGACCGGCCTCGGCGTACGCCACAACATCGAGACCATCGAGGCGAGCGGCGGTGACATCCGGCGCGTCGTCGCGGTCGGCGGGGGCACCCGGGGTGGGCTCTGGACGCAGATCGTCTCCGACGTCACCGGACGCGCCCAGGTGATCCCCGCGCAGACCATCGGAGCCAGTTACGGCGCGGCGTTCCTGGCCGCGCAGACGGGGTGGACCGTCTCGATCGAGGCGTGGAACCCCGTCACGGAGGTTTGCGAGCCACGGGCCGAGTTCGCCGCCGACTACGACGAGCTGTACGGGCTGTATCGCGAGCTCTACACGAGTTCCAAGCGGGTCGCTCACGCGCTCGCCGCACGTCAGGTCCGTTTCCTGGCCGCCGCTCGGACGGACGCCAGCGAAGAGCAACGCACAAGAGGAGTCGCCCCATGACTAGTTACACGCTGCCCGTGCCCGCCAACCCGCCGTCGGCGGCACCCGGCACGGTCTACACGGTTGCCAGCGGCGATCTCCGGCTCAGCGCGAACGTCACCTGCTGGCCCACCCAGCAGAAATTGGAGGCGGACCTCACCGCGGCGGTCAACGCGCTCGGCTGGAAGGTCGAGCGCGGGCACGGCGTCGACGCGGGCAAGGGACACGGCTTCATCGACAGCCAGCGCGCGGGCATCGAGGTCTTCAAGCGGATCCCCGCCGACGCGCCACTGATCGTGGTCGAGGCCGTCTGGCAGTACAGCCACCACGTCCTGGCCGGGCTGCGCAGCCACCGCGGGCCGATCCTCATCGTGGCGAACTGGAGCGGCGAGTTCCCCGGCCTGGTCGGTCTGCTCAACCTCACCGCGAGCCTCACCAAGGCCGGCGTCCGGCACTCCGCGTTGTGGAGCCGGGACTTCACCGACGAGTGGGCGGTCGACGGGCTGCGGACCTGGCTCGAGACCGGCGAGCTGCGCCACGACACCAGCCACGTACGCGACCTGCCCGCCCTGTCCGGCGACCCGGAGGTCGCGCTGGGCCGGTCGCTGGCCGTCCAGCTCGCGACCGAGAAGGCGATCATCGGCGTCTTCGACGAGGGGTGCATGGGGATGTACAACGCCATCTTCGACGACGAGTTGATCAATCCGCTTGGCATCTACAAGGAGCGGCTGTCGCAGAGCGCCTTGGTCGCTGAGATGGCGCGGGTACCCGACGAGGAGGCCCGAGCGGTCCGCCGGTGGCTGGACGACGCCGGGATGACCTTTCACGTGGGCACCGACGAGGCCAGCGAGCTGACCGAGGCGCAGCTGCTCAGCCAGTTCAAGATGTACGTCGCCGCCCTGCGCATCTCCGACGACTACGGCCTGGACGCGGTGGGCATCCAGTACCAGCAGGGCCTGAAGGACACCGTCCCGGCGAGCGACCTCGCCGAGGGACTGCTGAACAACGTCCAGCGGCCGCCGGTGCTCAGCCGCGACGGGAGCCGCGAACTGTACCCGGGGGCGCCGTTGCCGCACTTCAACGAGGTCGACGAGGGGGTGGCGGTCGACTCGCTCGTCACCAACCGGATCTGGACGGCGATGGGTCTCGACCCGGCGACGACGCTGCACGACATCCGGTGGGGCGAGCGGTACGGCGACGACTTCGTCTGGGTGTTCGAAATTTCCGGCTCGGTGCCGGCGTCACACAACGGTGGCTACGACAGGTCGTACAGCATGCGCCAGCCGCCGATGTTCTTCCCGTTGGGTGGGGGCACCCTGAGCGGGGTGTCGAAGCCGGGGGAGATCGTCTGGTCCCGGGTGTTCATCATGGACGGCGCGCTGCACGTGGATCTGGGCCGCGGCACCGTCGTCGAGCTGCCGGCCGAGGAGACCCAGCGCCGGTTGGATGCCACCACCCCGCAGTGGCCGATCATGCACGCCGTCCTGCACGGGGTCGACCGGGACCAGTTGATGGCGCGGCACAAGGCCAACCACGTCAACGTCGCCTACGCGCCGGATGCGGCGACCGCCGACAAGGCGCTGCGGGTGAAGGCGGCCATGTTCGCCGAACTCGGCGTCCGGGTGCACCTGTGCGGTGAGGTCAACCTCTGACGGCGGGCGCGTCACCTGAGTGACGGCGAGGGATCGGAGCCCGGTGGATGACGGGCGGGGAGCCTGACGGGCCAGTGGGGGCAGGCTCCCCGCCTCCACCGCGGGCGGCTGGCCACCCGCTCCGTCACCTCGGGCGGCTGGAGCTCTCGCGTACCTGGAGGCCTGTGCTGAGGGTGACGGTCGACGGCGGTCGCGCCGGGTTGGCGATCCGTTCGGTGAGCAGCACCCCGGCCGCCCGCCCCAGGTCGTATGTCGGCTGGGAGACGGTGCTCAGCGATGGTCTGACCAGGTGGGCCCAGGGGATGTCGTCGAACCCGACCACCCCGAACTCGGCCGGCACCTTGACCCCGCGGTCGACGAGACACTCGACCGCGCCGACGGTCATCAGGTTGTTCGTCGCGAAGACGCTGTCGGGCGGGTTGTCACTGTCGAGCAGCGAGGCCATGGCCCGATAGCCACCCTCCTCGCGGAAGTCCGCGTATCGCACCAGGTTGTCGGTCGCCTCCCGCTCGTGCGACCGCAACGCCCGCTGGTAGCCGCGGAGTCGCTGGGCGGCGGTGGAGATCCGGCGTGGACCGGTGATACAGGCGACCCGCTGGTAGCCGTTGTCGAGAAGGTGGGTGGTCGCCAGCTCGGCCCCGTGCACGTTGTCGACGAGTACCGTGTCGATGCTGACGCCGCGCAGTTGACGGTCGATCGCCACGACCGGGATGCGCGCCTCGACGAGCCGGTTGATGACGGTCGGTCGGCCCGACGTGGAGATGATGACACCCGCCATCCGCTCGGCCAGAGCGGCGGCGATGTACCGGGACTCCTTCTCCGGGTCCTCGTCGCTGTTGCACAGGACCACGGAGTAGCCGGCGCCCTGCGCGACGTCTTCGACCCCTCGCACCATCGAGGTGAAGAAGGGGTTTCCAATGTCGGAGATGATGACCGCCCAGAGGCTGGTCTGGCTCAGGCGCAGGTTGCGGGCGACGGCGTTGGGGCGGTAGTCGAGCTCCCGCATCGCCTGCTGCACCCGCGCCGCCATGACTGGATCGACCGTGGTCCGTCCGTTCAGCACCCGCGATACCGTCGCGGGTGAAACCTGAGCCTGCCGTGCCACGTCATAGATCGTCGCCATGCGCCTCCATCCGCCTCCATTCGCTCGACTGGTCCGCTGCGGTGCTTCGGCGCGTCCGCCGAGCGCGCTCCGGTGCCGGAACCCGGCATCCTACGGGGGTCTGCGACGGTCACGGGTTGACGCTGAGCCACAGGGTGTCACCGCGATCCACCACCACCTCGACTCACCGCAACGAGAATACGCCCGTGCGCCACGTGGTGCTGTGGCGTGCTC
Organism: Micromonospora sp. NPDC005161; assembly: GCF_053599855.1. Lineage (NCBI taxonomy): Bacteria > Bacillati > Actinomycetota > Actinomycetes > Micromonosporales > Micromonosporaceae > Micromonospora > Micromonospora sp. NPDC005161. Next base: position 63,962 of record NZ_JBSFYQ010000020.1, on the reverse strand, counting down.
GCACGATCGAAGAAATCGTTTGCTCGTCTGAGCGAGGACGATAAAAGCAGGTTGGGTCGCTGTCAACAGCATCGGCCGTCGACACCGATCGAGGATTGACCGTCGCGTGGAGGCGTGCCTACCCTGATCGCTGTTGCAGTGAGAAATCGATTCCTTGCTCCACTGCACCGCGATCCGCCCCACCCACCGACGTGGAAGGCGATTCATGACACCCACCACCCCCGCACCGCGTACCTCCGCTCGCCGCCTGCTGCGCGCCGCGTTCACCGCGGCGCTGCTCGCCGGAACCGCCCTGGTCGGCCCAGCCGTGCCAGCCTCGGCTGCGGCGCACAGCCCCTCCGACAACGGTCCCACCGGATGGGACGTCTACCGCAGGCTCGACCGCCTCGCCGAACTTCCCGACGGACCACGGGCCTACCAATTCTCCAGTTTCGACCGCGGTGGCGGCAACGACGACGGCTTCTCCGGCCAGTACTCGTGCCTGCGCACCGGCGCCGAGGGCTGCGTCCTCGCCGAGGCTGCCGGCGCCGGTGAGATCGACTCGATCTGGTTCACCCGCGACGAGGGCAACGTCTCCGCCACCGGCACCATCAAGGTCGTGCTCGACGGTGTGACCGTGCTCGACGCCAAGCTCCAGGACATCGTGGACGGCAAGCTCGGCGCGCCCTTCGTCTACCCGGTCGTCGGCAACGCGGCGCAGAGCTCCGGCGGTGTCTACATCAAGGCGCCCATGACCTACCGCAGCTCGATGCGGGTGACGACCGAGAAGAACCCGATCTTCTACCACGTCACCTACCGCAGGTTCACCACCGCCGACGGGGTGCGCACCTTCGACCCGTCGGACCGCGCGTTGGACGTCATCGACCAGCTCAAGGCCGCCGGGACCCGCGACCCCAAGCGCCCGGAGCCCGGCGCGACCACCGCCGACCGGCAGTTCAGCGTCCCCGCCAAGGGCGCGGTGACCCTCGCCAGCGGCGTCGGCCCCGGCGCGATCAGCGCGTTGCAACTGCGGATCCCGCAACTCGTCGGGCCGCCGACGCCGGTCGCCGATGACGGGCGCGCCTACGGCTCCGGCGGCGGCAGCGAATTCCGGGTGGCTGTCGACCCGGCGAACGCCGGAGTACGGCTGACCCGCCGGCTGGACCCGCACATCGGGCACCAGCGGGCGCAGGTCGTCGTGGATGGCGTGCCGGTCGCCGAGTGGCCGGCCAACGACCCGGTGCCCTTCGGCACCTGGCTCGACCAGACCGTCGACCTTCCGGCGAGTGCCACGGCCGGCAAGTCCACGATCACCATCCGGAACCAGTTCATCTCCTCAGACCTGGACGTCAACGAGTTCACCTACTGGGTCGACAGCCTCGTCGCCGGCACCGCCAAGCGGACCGACACCCTCGACCTCGGCCCGTCCCACACCGACGCCGAGGCCGCCCACAGCTACCGGATCACCACCCAGACCTGGCAGGGCAGCAACACCATGAGCTACCCGGCGGACGCCGACCGCAAGGCGGCCGTCGCGGCCTCCGACGCGGTGCTGCGGGACAGCCGGCTGCGCATCACCTTCGACGGCGAGACCACCGTGGACGCGCCACTCGGCGAGTTCTTCGGCACCGGCCTCGGGCTGCACCCGGTGCGATCGCTGATGTTCGGTGTCGATCCGGCGACCGCGACGCTGTCGGCCTGGTGGCCGATGCCCTACCGGTCACGGTTCAGCATCGAGTTGCGCAACGGATCCAGCGTGCCGATCACAACGTCGGCGGCCTCCGTGACCACCGCACGCTCCGCGCACTGGGCGCCGGCACTGCGCCCAACCGGCACGGCGGGACACTTCCGGGCCACCGCGACGAGCGCCGACACCACCCCCGGCGCCGACCACGCCTTCCTCGACGTCGCCGGCCGTGGAAAGTTCGTCGGTGTCACGCACACCATGGAGGGGCACATCCCCGCGGGCAACCAACGCAACTACCTCGAGGGCGATGAGCGGGTCTACGTGGACGGCGCGCAGAGCCCGAGCATCCACGGCACCGGGACCGAGGACTTCTACGAGAGCGGCTGGTACTTCAACCACGGCACGTTCTCGGCGCCCACCAACGGCAACCCGGCCCACGAGGTCAGCGACTACGGCTGCCAGTACGACTGCACCGGCGCGTACCGGCTGATGCTCGCCGAGGCGGTGTCATTCGCGACCGACCTGCGTTTCGGCATCGAGCACGGTCCGGGCGACCAGGATCCGGCCCGGTACGGCTCGACCGCCTACTGGTACGGGCAGGACACCGTCGCTCAGCGCTGGACCGACACCGTCGACGTCGGCGACGCCGCCAGCGAGTCGGCGCACGCGTACTCCTCCGGCGGCGAGCGCCAAGTCCTCACCGCGACCTTCGAGGGCGACGACGGCGCACCCCGGCCGGTCACCGACGACACCCGCGCCTCGGCCACGCCGATCCGGTTCCGGGTGGCCCTGGACCGGGACAACACCGGTGCCGTCCTGCGCCGGGTGGGGGACCAGTCCACCGGGTACCAGTCGGTGGCCGTGCAGGTCGACGGGCGGGACGCCGGCACCTGGTCGCAGCCGCTGGCCAACGGTTCCCACCGCTGGTTGGAGGACGAGTTCCGACTGCCGCCCACGCTCACCCGCGACAGGTCGACGGTGACCGTCACGTTGACGCCGACCGCCGGAGCCCCGGCCTGGTCCGCGGCACGGTACGCGGTGCTGAGCGAGGTCACCCCCTTCGTCGACAGGACCAGGCCTAGCCAGACCACCGGGCTCACCGCGACCAGCGCCACCACCAACGCGGTGGCGCTGGCCTGGCGGCCGGCCTCCGACGACGTGTACGCGCCGAGCTACCAGGTGTTCGCCTCGCGGAAGGCCGGGTTCACGCCCGGACCGGACAACCGGGTGGGCACCACGACACGGCCGAGCTTCGAGCACAGCGGTCTGGGCCTTCGTGAGACCTGGTACTACCGGGTACGCGCGGTGGACGCCGCGGGCAACCTCGGCGCCTACTCGGCGCCGGCGTCGGCCGCCACCGGCGACACGCTGCGGATCGAAGCCGAATCGCTGCTGCCCGCGGTCTCCGCCGACGCACCGGCGGAGGTGCAGGGCGACTGCTGTGGCATCCAATGGTCGCGGAGCGCACAGCTGTGGTTCCGACCAAACGCGCCGAACCGGAGTGTGACGGTGGCGTTCGAGGTGCCCACGACCGGCACCTACCAGCTGCGGCTGGTGCAGACGCTGGCGGGGGACTACGGCACCAACACGGTGGCGATCGACGGCACCGGGATCGGCGAGGCGTTCGACGCGTACCACTCGCCGGGGGTGATCGTCAGCGACCCGCTGGACTACGGCCAGCGGGAGCTGACCGCGGGCCGGCACACGCTCACCCTCACGGTGACCGGCAAGGCCGCCGCGTCGAGCGGCTACCTGGCCGGCCTCGACTACATCGAGGCTCGCCTAACCTCGTGACCGGTCGGAGTCGGAGGCCCAGAGCACGGGTCTCCGACTCCGTCCAACCCAGATCCCGCAGACGAGCCACGAGGTGCCGCATGACAGATCGGCCGCTGGTCCGGATGACCGGCATCGGCAAGCGGTTCGGCGGCGTGCACGCCTGCCGCGACATCGACCTCACCGTCACCGCCGGTGAGGTGCACGCGCTGCTCGGCGAGAACGGAGCCGGCAAATCCACGCTGATCAACGTTCTCTCCGGTGTGATCACCGAGTACGACGGGACGATCGAGGTGGACGGGGAGCCGGTGAGCTTCGGCGGCCCGGCCGATGCGCAACGCGCTGGTATCGCGACCATCCACCAGGAGCTGGACCTGGTGGCCGGGCTGTCCATCGCGGAGAACATGTTCCTCGGGCGGGAGCCGCGCACCCGCCTGGGTACCGTCGACATCCGGGAGATGCGCCGGCGGGCCGCGGCGCACCTGCGGACACTCGGCGCCGACCTGGACCCGCGTCGGCTCGTGGGGTCACTGCGCGTCGGCGAGCAACAGCTGGTCGAGATCGGCCGGGCCCTGTCGCTGCGCGCGCGAGTCCTGATCATGGACGAACCCACTGCGGCACTGGCCGACGCCGAGGTCGAACGGCTCTTCGCGACGATCGCCGAGCTGCGCCGAGCCGGAGTCGGCATCGTCTACATCTCGCACCGGATGGCGGAGATCGAGGTCATCGCGGACCGGGTCACCGTGCTGCGCAACGGCAGCGTCGCCGGCACCGTCGACCCACGGGTCGCCTCCCGCGACGACATCATCCAGCTCATGGTCGGCCGGTCGGTCGACGCGCTCTTCGGCGAGGGCCGCAACGAACCCGGTGACGTGCTGCTCGACGTACGAGGGTTCGCCGTGACGCCCCGCCGGCCGGTACCCGGGCGGACCGAGCCGGCCGGCGTGGACCTCACGGTGCGCTCCGGAGAGATCGTCGGCCTCGCCGGGTTGATGGGCGCCGGGCGTACCGAACTGCTGGAGACGTTGTTCGGCGCGGGCGGCTCCGGCCGGCACACCGGCCAGGTGCTGATCGGCGACCGGCCGTACCGTCCGGGTGGGCCCCGGGCGGCACTGGCGCACGGGGTGGCGTTCGTGCCCGAGGACCGGCGCGGCGCGGGGCTGATGCTGGAGCACTCCGTGGCGGACAACGTCGTGCTCTCCGCGCTGTCGTCGCTGACCACACTCGGGCTGGTACGCCGCCCGCTGCTGCGCCGAACGGTCGCCGCACAGCTCACCACCCTGGCGGTGAAGGCGGCGTCACCGTCGATCGCCGTGGCCACCCTCTCCGGCGGAAACCAGCAGAAGATCGTGTTCGCCAAGCAACTGCTGATGCGTCCGCGACTGCTCCTGCTCGACGAGCCGACCCGAGGGGTGGACATCGGCGCCAAGGCCGAGATCTACCACCTGCTGCACCGGCTCGCCGACTCCGGCATGGCGATCCTGCTCGCCTCGTCGGAGCTGCCGGAGCTGCTGAGCCTCTGTGACCGGGTGGTCGTCCTGCACCGCGGTCGCACGGTTGCCGTGCTGCCCCGCGCCTCCGCCACCCAACAAGCCATCCTCGCCGCGGCCAACGGGGACGACGTCAAGGAGTCTCGATGAATCCGCCCAACCCCACCAGCCTCGCCGAATCGCCGCCGGAGACACCGCCCCGCCGCCGGGCGATCCGACTGCCGAACGACCGGCAGGCGATCGTCGACAACTTCTTCCGATTCCAGAGCCTGTTCGGGCTCGTCGCTGTCTTCCTCATCGCGATCGCCGTGTCGCCGTCCCGCAACGGCGAGAACGTCTTCCTCAGCTCCGGAAACCTCGCCAACATCGTCCGGGCGGTCTCGGAGATCGGCATCATCGCCGTCGGCATGACGTTCGTCATCCTGATCGGCGGCATCGACCTCTCCGTCGGGGCGGTGCTCGGGCTCGCCGCGGTCGGGTCGGCCACCCTGATGGTCGACAGCGGCCTGGGCATCGTGCCGACGGTCCTGATCGTGCTCTTCATCGGCACCGCGTTCGGGGCCACCCAGGGCGCGATCGTCGCCCGCCTCGGGATCCAGTCCTTCATCGTCACCCTGGCCGGCCTGCAGGCGGCCCGGGGCATCGCCCGGATGTGGTCGGGCGGGCTGGGCATCCCGATCGCCTACGGCGACGGGCCGCAGGAGGCGCCCGAGACGTTCTCGCTGCTGAGCGGCTCGATCAACGGGGTACTACCGGTGCCGGCCCTGCTCTTCCTCGCCATCGGCGTCGGCGCGCTCCTCGTGCTGCGCAGCACCGCCTTCGCGCGACACGTCTACGCCATCGGCGGCAACGAAAAGGCCGCCCGGCTCTCCGGCGTGCCCGTACGGCGCGTCCGGGTCACCGTCTTCGCGATCTCCGGCCTGCTCGCCGCGCTGGCCGGGATCATCCACGCCGGTCAGCTCAACCAGGGCAGCCCGAACGACGGTGCCGGCTACGAACTGGACGCGATCGCGGCCGTGGTCATCGGCGGGACGAGTCTCGCCGGTGGCAGTGGATCCATGGGCGGCACGATCGCCGGCGCCCTGCTGCTCGGGATCCTGAACAACATCCTCGCCCTCAACAACATCGACGCGAACGTGCAGCTGGTCGTCAAGGGACTGGTCATCGTCGCTGCCGCCGCGTTGCAGAGGCTTCGTCCCCGCATCGCCTGACCCACCACCACCATGGAGGAAACATGCGCTACGCCCGAAGAGCCATCACGATCCTCACACTGGCCGCGCTCGCGGTCACCACGGGATGCAGCGTCGAGAAGGACGGCGGCGACGGTGGCACCGACGCCTCCTCCCAGTGCGGCAGCGGCAAGGAGTTCCTGATCGGCATGTCGCAGGCCAACAACGCCGAGCCGTACCGGCAGGTCATGAACGACGACGTGACCACCGCGGCGAAGGCCGTGCCCGGGTTCCGTGTCGTCGTCTCGGACGCGGCCCAGGACAACAGCAAGCAGGTCGCCGACGTGGAGAACTTCCTCTCCCAGCAGATCAACCTGCTGATCATCTCGCCGAACGAGGCGAAGCCGCTCACCGGCGTGGTGAAGAAGGCGTACGACCAGGGCATCCCGGTCATCGTGCTCGACCGCAAGGTCGAGGGTGACGCGTACACCGCGTTCATCGGCGGCGACAACGTGGCGATCGGCAAGGCGGCGGGCGAGTACTACGCCAAGACGCTGCTGCCGCAGGGCGGCAAGGTCGTCGAGATCTCCGGCCTGCCCGGCTCCACCCCGGCCGCCGAGCGCGCCCAGGGCTTCCGAGACGGCATCGCGAGCAACCCGAAGATCGAGATCGTTGCCACCCAGACCGCTGAGTGGCTGCGGGAGAAGGGGCAGAGCGTGATGGACGCGATGCTCAAGGCCCAGCCGGACATCGACGCGGTGTACGCGCACAACGACCCGATGGCGGAGGGCGCCTACCTGGCGGCGAAGGCCGCCGGCAAGGAGACCGCGATCAAGTTCACCGGGATCGACGCGTTGCCGGTCCCGTCCGGCGGCATCAAGGCGGTCGAGCAGGGTCGCCTGCAGGCGACGTTCCAGTACGCGACCGGCGGACGCGAAGCGATCGACCTGGCCAAGAAGATCCTGGTCGACTGCACGAAGGACGTGCCGAAGTCGACGACCCTCGGCACGATGCAGATCACCAAGGACAACGCTGTGCAGGCCTACACCGAGCTCGGCGGCAAGCAGTAACAGTTCCGCGGCTGCGGGCCCGCCGCGATGGCTGGGCGGGCCCGCACCACCGAACGACCGGCGAATCAGCCACCGGAAGCCGTCACCGCAAACCCGCATCGAGCCCTGGAGGAAAGCGATGTCCCGCCTACCGTCCCGCGTTGGCCGGCTGTCCGTGCTGCTAGCGGCCGCCCTGAGCCTGATCGCGACACCGGTTCCGGCTTGGGCGGCCGACCCGCCTGCGATCGACAACCAGCCGTACGAGAACCGGTCCACCGTGGTCGGCGCCGGTGACTTCGTGCCCGTCTACGACCCCAGCGTCGGCGAGAACGAGCGCTGGTACTACAACGACCACACCATGGTGCGCGACCGCCGTACCGGCGAGTGGCACATCTTCGCGATCACCCACGCTGAGCCCGCCAACCCGCTCGACGAGCGGTTCTTCGGCCACGCCACGGCGCCGTCTCCGCGCGGGCCCTGGACGAAGCAGCCGTTCGCGCTGGAGGCCGACCCCGCCGCCGGCGAGAGCCACATCTGGGCGCCGTACGTCCTGTTCCACGGCGGCACGTACTACATGTACTACGCGGGCGGCACGGCGGACCACACGGCCTACCGGATGCAGCTGGCCACGTCGAAGGATCTCAAGACCTGGACCCGCCACCCGGCGAACCCCCTGTTCACCGACGGCTTCGACGGCCGGGACCCGATGGTCACCCGCGTCGGCAGCCAGTGGGTGATGTACTACACCGCCAACAGCACACCGGCCGGTGGCCACCACATCGTCGCCTACCGCACCAGCCGGGACCTGGTGCACTGGGGTGCCCGGCAGACGGCCTTCGAACACCCGGCCACCGGCACCTTCGGCGGACCGACCGAGTCGCCGTTCGTGGTGCGTCACGGCGGATCGTGGTACCTCTTCGTGTGCTGCGAGAGCGGATACCAGGACACCCGCGTCTACCGCAGCGCCGACCCCTTCCACTTCAGCGTCGACCAGTTGGCGGGGCAGATCAACGCGCACGCCGCCGAGGTGGTCAAGGACGACTCCGGCACGGGCGACTGGTACGTCACCGGTGCCGGCTGGGGCCAGGGCGGACTCTGGCTGGCACCGCTGCACTGGCGTACGCCGGTGGTGACGAAGGGCCGCGTCGTCACCACTCCCTACTACCGCGCCGTCGTGCAGACAGCACCTCAGGCCCGGCTGGTCTCCTACGACGCCGACCCCGCCGGACGTGGTGAATACCGACCCGTCACGGACTCGTCGTCCCGCTCCACGGCGCCCTACCTCGCGGTCGGAGCCTTCGGGCCGACCGACGTGGCGGGCGCCGCCAGGGACGTGACCGTCTCCGCCGACGGCACCGACCTGAGCCTCAACGGCATCCCCCTCGGAGACGAGCCGGTGACCGCCGACTGGCGGTTCCGGTTCGATACGGCCACCACGGACCTCAGCCTCGTCTGGCACGTGGCCGGCCCGACCACCGCGCCGGTCTGGGAAGCCGCCTGGAACCTGGACTCGGCCCTGCCGCGGCTCGGTGACCCCGGCCAGCAGGACAGGGACGGCGACGCCGCGGGTTTCACCAGTTGGACACTTGCCACCGACGACACGACCACGCTGGTGGCCGCCTACCGCGCCGGCTCGGCCTGGAGCGAGGACAACCGGTGGTTCAATCGCCCCAGCGGATCGATCGCATGGCAGCCGCTGTGGCAGCCCGGCGGACGGTCGATGCCCCTTGGTGACCTTCCCGGGGGAGCCTGGCGGCTCGGGGTGAGCGGGACCGCCGCGGACACGTCATTCGCCGAGGCGCTGGCGGCAGGCCTCAACGGCGCGAGGTAGCGGCCCGGTTGTCCCGTCGGGGTGTCGGGGCGGTGGACTCGGGTCGGGTCCGATCACTTGTCGAACCGGATCTCGACGCGTCGATTGTTGGCCCGGCCCTTCGGGTTGTCCTTGCCGTTCAGGGTGTTCGGCGCGACGGGTCGGGTCTCCCCGAAGCCCTTGACCTCGTAGGTGATCTGGCTGCCGGCGAGTCCCACGGCCAACTCGTTCCGGACCGCCTCGGCTCGTCGACGGGACAACGTCAGGTTCTGCGCGTCGTGACCCACCGAATCAGTGTGTCCGAAAATCTGGACCTTGCCGGCGGCCTGGGTGCGCAGCCGTCTCGATATCTCGGCCAGCCGGGTACGGGCGGCCGGGGACAGATCGGCCTTGCCGAAGGCGAAGAGGACGTCCGCCGCCAGGGTCAGCTCGATACGCCCCCCGGACTCGGCCTCCAGGCTGTGGCCGTCGAGGTCCTCGGTGCGCAGATAGATGTCCTCCATCGGCGCCCGGATGTCGATGATCGGCGCGCTCACCTGCTCGCCGGGCCCAAGCGTTGGTCCGGGCACGGGGGCGGTCCCCGACGACGGCGTCGACGTCGGCGCAGACCAGGCGACGGCCGGTTCACTGACCAGCAGCAGAGCCAGCGCGGTCGCGGTCGCGGCCAGCGCCGTCTGCCGGCTAACCGAGCGGGACATTCTCGAAGACCGGAACTCGGGGGATGACGACATCAACGGCGGTGACGTCGTCCGGTGGGGCTCCGAACATGGCGTACAGGTCCACCGACTGACCGGCCTCGACGAATACCGATGAGAGGCCCGACGAGGCGAGGTACTTCACCTGGCCGGGTGTCGCGTCCGGGGCGCCGCTCCGCGCGACCAGGTGCCGCTTGCGGTTCTTCCGGTCGATCATCGTCACGCCGGAGAACGCCAGGGAGATGGTCTCACCTTGAAAGGCGCTGCCAATCTGCCAGCGGTCCGGGCTGTCCGTGGTGTTCGTGCGCGTCATCCGGACATTGAGGTTGACGAACCCGCTGTCGCGTCGCAGCTGGTACAGCTCCACCTTCACCGGGAAGAGTTTGCCGCTGTCGCTGATCTGGATGTCCCGGCTCGCGATCGGGGAGCCCAGTTCCTCGGGCTGACCCGGCGCGGCACCGATGGTGTCCTTCGAGTCCTTCGTGGCATCTGAGCCATCGGTCCTGTCGATGCTGCTGCATCCGGCGAGGACCAGGGCCACCGCTATCGCAAGCGAACCGGCGGCCATTGTGTTGCGCGAACGCACGGATTTCCTCCCCGTAGGCTGTCCGACTGCCAGTGACTCCCGACGACCGCTTGATCGTGGAGGAGCCCCTGCGTCCGTGCCGGGCCGCGACCGGCCCCTGGGAGACGGTAGTAGACGGCACCGGATCGGCAAATGCTTATGCGATGGCCCGGGAGGGTGGAGCGTTGCGGGCATGCGGGGCCGCGACGGCCACCGCCCGCTCTGTCGAGGCAGCCTGTGAGGGCGCTCGCGGCCGATCAACGGTGGCCGCCACAGGTCACGCGACACGGCGCGCGTGGCACGCTGCCGCCGTGTCGCGTGATGCCGGTGGTCAGTCGGTCGGGTATTCCGCCAGTGCCTCGACGACCGCCGCTCGGGCGTCGAGCAGCGCCTGGTAGGCGGCCGGTCCGGGGGTGGCCGCGGGTTCGACACCGGCCAGTGCGGCCACCCGCGCCGGGTGGTCCTGGCCGCCGCGTTCGGCTAGCTGGTCGAGCAGGGCGAAGTCATCCTGACCGTCGCGGAACAGCTCCCACCGGATGCTCGACACCGGTCCGTCCTTGCCCGGGTAGACGAGGTACTCGTCGCCCTGCCGGTAGCGGTAGGACCCGTCGGTGTACGGGTCCTGCGGCCACGAGTTGTACGCCCAACGCAGGTAGCCGTCGAGGTTGCGTTGTGCGCTGAGCCAGGACAGCACGCGTGCGCCGAGGGGCGCGGCCGGGGTCACCGTGTTCGGGTAGGCCGGGTTGGACCAGGTGTAGAAGGTGGTCTTCTTGCCCTCCGCCCGGCGCCGGTCGATCATCTCCTGCGACCAGTGGTCAACGTCGGAGTAGTTGAGCGACAGGTCCTGCGCGAACGCGTCGGTGCTCGCGGATCCGGCGATCGCGATCTGGTCGACGAAGACCGGTGCGACCTCCCGGACCAGGTCGATGGCCACCTGCATCTCGCTCGCGGGCCGCTCGTCGAAGGCGAGGTAGGTCCGGTCCAGCCAGCCCCGGTCCCGTACGTGGTCCTCGAACGCGACGAGGAACGCCGACCAGGCGTCCTTCCACTCCGCGCCGCCCAGTGAGACCTCCTGGTCCACCCGCTGACCGGTCCGGGTGTCGGTGTAGACGACGTGCTGGTAGCCGCGGAACATCAGCAGCCCGAAGGCGTGGATGTACGGGCCGATGCCGGCCCGCATCCCCTCCTCGACCAGACGGTCCCAGTTGGCGAAGTCGAAGGACCACTGCTCGCCGTCGTGGAACCAGTCGACGGCCGAGTGGTACGGCACGTAGGTCTGCGACCGCCACTGGCCGTCCGGCCACAGCACCGGCCACGGGTCCTCGGCTATTGCCGAGTTGATGACGCGTTGGCCGCGTGAGGCCAGGTCCTCCAGGTACGGTCGGATGGCCTTGAAGTGCTGGTCGGACCACAGTTCGAGGCCAGCCTGGTCGGCGATGGTGTCTGGCTGGAACCAAAGATTCAGGTGGAAGTCCCGCTCGGCGACCGGCGGCAGGGTCACGTCGGCGATCTTCACCGTGAGGTCGTACTCGATCGGCTTGACCCTGTGGGCGGTCACGGTGATCCGGCTGCGATAGGTGCCCGGGCGGGCGTCCGGTGGTACGGCGAGGGTGAACCAGACCGGCTGCGCCTGGCCGGCGGGCACGTCCACCCGGTCGACCTCGCGCAGCGGGTCGGCGATCATCCCGCCCCGGTCGTCGGGGATGTAGGCGGGATAGCGGACCTGGATCGCCTTCGAGATCGCGCCGCCCTTGCCGGTCGGCTTCAACGGACCAACCTGCACCCGGAGTTTTTCGAGGTCCTGGGCGCTGGCCACGGCGAGTTGGGCGGACGCTTGTCCGCCCCGGACGGTCGCCAAGGACAGTTGCCGGGCGTTGCCGGTGGGCACCGACTCCGGGGCGACCTGCGGGACGCGCTCGAACGACGAGGACGCGAAGTCGCCGGTCGGCACCCATGTCTTGAGGGCGTCCGCGGGCGGCCGTGCGCCGGCCGGAGTGGGTGCGGCGACGGATCCGACCAGGAGCGCGACGGCTGCGAGCCCGACGCTGAAGCGGCGTGATCGGACCACTGTGGTCGGTGGATGGGTGATGTTCGACGGTGCGGGAGGAGGCATGTGATCAACTCCTGTGAGCGATATTGCCGGCATCCGACGGATAGCGATCAGTATTGATCAGCGTCCGGCGCGAGGCAAGAAGGGGGTGCGCGATAGCGACGGCTTTTTGTTAATATCGAGCACGAAACTCCATGCCGGAGCGCCGGCGCCAGACCCCCGACGAGGAGTCGCGATGACCGAGCGGGCAACGTGATCCTCGCCGTTGCGCCGAATCCGGCGCTCGATGTGACCTATGGGCTGGGGGAACTGCACCGGGGCCGGGTGCAGCGGGTGCGGACCGTCAGCGAACGCCCCGGTGGCAAGGCCGTCAACGTCGGCCGGGTGCTTCACGAACTGGGGGAGCGGGTCCTCGTCACCGGCATGTCCGGCGGTCCGGGGGGCGCGGCCCTGCGGGCCGCTCTCGACCGGGCCGGCGTGCCGGCCGACCTGCTCGACGTACTGCCGGACGTCCGGCGCACGCTGGTCGTACACGAGACCAACGGAGTGACGACGTCGCTGTGGGAGCCTGGCTATTCGCCGATGGACCCGCCGGCCGCCGCCAACGCCCTGACCCGGCACGTGAGCGAACTCCTGGCTGGTGCCGACGCGCTGGTCGTCTCCGGCAGCCTGCCGCCCGGCGTGGACCCGGGGCTTCCGGCCCGCCTGGTCGACGCGGCGGTGGCAGCCGGAGTGCCGGCCGTCGTGGACGTCAGCGGCCCGGCCCTGCGGGCGGCGGCGACTGCTGGCGGGGCGGTGCTGATGCCGAACGCGGACGAGATGGCCGAGTTGGTCGGTCACCGGCCCTCGACGCCGGCCGAGGCCGTACGGGCGGCCCGCCGGCTGCTGCCCCCCGCCGGCCGGGTCGCCGCCGTCGTGCTGACCCTGGGCGCCGACGGGATGGCCGTGGTGCGACCGGATCGGGCCATGCTGGCCGCGCCACCGGAGCGGATCGAGGGGAACGCGACCGGCGCCGGGGACGCGGCCTGCGCGGCCGTCGCCCGGCAACTCGCGGCCGCCGGGTCGCTGGACGCCGTCGACTGGCACGGCCTGCTCGTCGACGCGGTGGCGCTGTCGGCGGCAGCGGTGCTGCGTCCGGTCGCAGGTGAGGTAGACGTCCATGCCTACCGGCGCTGGCGTGATCAGGTGAGAGTGGAGGAAGCATGACTCTGGCTTCGATGGCGGAACTCGTCATCCCGGCAGCGCGGGACCGCCGGGCCGTCGGGGCGTTCAACGTCATCCAGCTTGAGCACGCCGAGGGCATCGTGGCCGGCGCCGAGAGCGCGGTACGCCCGGTGGTGCTGCAGCTATCGGAGAATACGGCCCGCTACCACGGCAGCCTGGCGCCGCTGGCGCTGGCCTGCCTCCGGATCGCGGCGGAAGCGTCCGTGCCGGTCTGCGTACACCTGGATCACGCCACCCGGCGTGAGCTTGTCGAGCAGGCGGTCGAGCTCGGCGTGCCCTCGGTGATGGTCGACGCGTCCGGGCACTCGTACGAGAAGAACGTCGCCCTGACCGCGGAGCTCGCCGCCTGGTGTCATTCGCGGGGGGTCTGGGTCGAAGCCGAACTCGGTGCGATCGGCGGCAAGGACGGCGCGCACAAGCCCGGCGTACGGACCGATCCGGACGACGCGGCCGCCTTCGTCGCCGCCACCGGTGTCGACGCGCTCGCAGTCGCGGTCGGCTCCTCGCACGCGATGCTGAGCCGTGACGCGGTCCTCGACGACGAACTGATCGCCGCGATCGCGGCGAAGGTGCCGGTGCCACTGGTCCTGCATGGCTCGTCCGGGGTCTCCGAGGCGGGCCTGCGATCGGCAGTCGCGCACGGGATGTCGAAGATCAACATTGCGACCCATCTCAACGCGGTCCTCACCGGTGCGGTCCGGCGTGCGCTCGCCGCCGACGAGAACCTGGTCGACCCGCGCAGGTACCTCGGTCCGGGCAGGGATGCGGTGGCCGGGCAGGTCGCCCACCTGGTCACCCTGCTTGCCCCGTGACGGCGCGGGCGGGCCTCAGGCCAGCAGCACGTTGACGCCGGCGGCGCGCAGGTCGGCCACGACCTTCGCGTCCGCGCCGTCGTCGGTCACCAGGGTGTCCACCGCGTTGACGTCGCAGATCCGGGCAAAGGAGTGCCGGCCCAGCTTCTCCGAGCCGGCCACGACGACGACCCGACGGGACCGGCGGACCATCGTCGCATCGATGCCGGCCTCGCCCTCGTCGTGACAGGACGTGCCGCCGTCGGGGGAGAACGCGTCGACCCCGAGGATCAGCACGTCGAGCCACAGCTCGTTCAGAACCATCGTGGCCAGCGGCCCGGTCAGCTCGTACGACTGGGGCAGTGCCACACCGCCGAGGATGACGGTACGGACGTGGCGTCGCAGCACCATCTCCGTGGCGATGTTGAGTGCGTTCGTCACCACCGTCACGGCCGGCCGCTGAACGGCCTGGGCGAGGTCGACCCGCGCGGCGAGACGTCGGGCCGTCGCGGACGTGGTGGTGCCACCGTTGAACGCGACGACGTCGCCCAGTTCGACGAGCTCGCAGGCGATGGCGGCGATGCGCTCCTTGGCGCCGTTGTCGCCCCGGCCCCGGTAGCGGACCGGCAGGTCGTACGAGACGGACGTGGCCACGACCCCGCCGTGCGTCCGAGCCGCCAACTGCTGTTCCGCCAGGGTGGTGAAGTCCCGTCGGACCGTCGCCTCGGAGACCTGCAGGGCGCTGGCCGCCTCGGCGACGGACAGCCTGCCGCGCGCGCCCAGGATGTCGAGCAGCGCCTGCAGGCGCTGGGCACGGTCGCGGCCGTCCGCCCGGTCGGCGGCGGCCTCGACCGTGCTCACTTGATGGCCCCCGCCGTGAGACCTGCCACCAGGCGCTTTTCAACCAATGCGAAGAGAACGATCACGGGCACGATGCCGACGATAGAGACTCCGAAGACGTATTGCCATGCCGAGTCGTACTGACCGACGAATTTCGTGATGGCGACGGTCAGCGGCTGGTTCTCCGCCGTGGTCAAGATGACGAGGCTGGCCGCGAACTCGTTCCAGCACGCGACGAAGGTGAAGATGATCGCGGTGACGATGCCCGGCCAGACCACGGGCAGGGTTACCCGCCGCAGCGTCTGCAGTTTGCTGGCACCGTCGATCATTGCCGCCTCGTCTATCTCCTTGGGCACCCCGGCGAAGAAGCTGTGCATGATCCACACCGCGAAGCTGAGGTTGAACGCGCCGTTGACGAGGATCATAGCGAGCCAGGTGTCGTCGATACCGATCGCGAGGAACTGCCGGAACAGTCCCGCCGCGAGTACGGTCGGCTGGAGCATCTGGGTCACCAGGACCAGGAGCAGGAACGCCAGCCGCCCGGGAAAGCGGTGCTTGGCCGTGTAATAGGCGGCGGGCATGGCCACCACCAGGACCAGCAGTGTCCCGCAGGCAGAGATGATTATCGTGGAGACGAGGTTGTAGGCGAGCGGCGTCTCCGGCGTGGACCACATCGACGTGTAGTTCGAGGGCACCCATTCGGTCGGCAGGTAGGTGGCCGGAATGCGCACGATCTCCGAGTGCCGCTTGAACGAGCCGATCACCATCACCAGGTAGGGCGCCAGGAAGAACAACGCGACCACCGCGCCGGCCAATGCCATCAACCACCGGCGACCGCCGCGCGGATGCCCGCCGCGGCTCCGGGTACGACTGTTGTGTCCGCTGGCGCGCACCGACTTCGTGACGCGCTCATCGCCCTGAGATCTGGTTGCCGTCGTCGCCAAGGCTCACTCGTCCCTCATCGGCCGGACAACCCGGAGGTAGATACCGATGACCGCGAGGACGATGACGAAGTTCACGACGCTCAGTGCGCTCGCCGTCTCGACCTGGCGGTCCTGCTGGATGTATTTGAAAATCAACGTGGTGGTGGTGTCCGCGTCGTACCCGGGAATGCTGCCGGTCAGTGTGCGGAGAATGGGCAGCGAGTTGAAGACGTTGATGATGTTGATCAGCACGGCGACGGCGATCGCTGGCCGTAGGACCGGGAAGATCACGCTCCAATAGGTCCGCACCGAGCCGGCGCCGTCCACCGCGGCGGCTTCCAGCACCTCGCGCGGCACCATCTGCAGCCCGGCGAGGATCGTGTACGTGGTGAACGGCAGCGAGACGAACACCGCCACTCCCATGGCCACCAAAAAGGCCGGCACCGGCTGTCGGGTGAAGCCGAACCCGGTATCCAAGATCCCGAGGTCGACCAGGAACTGGTTCATGACCCCGTAGAAGGGATCGAGTCCGTAGTAGAAGACGGTGGCCGTCATCACGACACTCGCCGCCCACGGGACGATGACCGCGAGTCGAACCAGTCGGCGACCAGGGAAGGCCTTGTCCAGGAATTGCGCGAGCGCCATGGAGACGAGCACGGTCACCACGACGACGCCGACCACCCAGATCGCGGTGTTGAGCAGCACCCTGCCCAACGCGGGGGAGTCGAACAGCGTCACATAGTTGTCGAACCCGGCCGAGCCGCGGTCCACCCCGACCGGCGACACGTCCCGGGTCGAGGTCCAGACCAGATAGCCGGCCGGGAACAGGACGACGGTGACGATCAGGGTCAGCGCCGGCATCAGCCATGGAAGTGCCGCCACCAGGTCTCGGCGTGCCTGACGACGCGTCGAGATCGCGGGTGCCGGCACTTCCATGAGTTGGTTGGTCGTCATTTGTCAGCCGCGCAGGCTCTAGCCGTTGGCCTTGGCCTGGATTTCATCCAGCACCGCCCCGGGGTTCTTGCCCTGCCCGATCTGCCCCATCAGGCTCTGCATCGCGCCCTGGGTCGCCGCCCACTGCGGGTTCGTGCTGGGGTAGAACCGGGCGCTCGGCAGGACCTCGAGGAAGCTCGCGATCTCCGTCTTGCCCGCCAGCGCCGCTGCGCCGGACCTGGTGGTGGGCAGGAACCCCTCGGTGTCGACGAACTTCGTGTAGACCGGTGCGCTGAACACGTAGTCCAGGAAGGTCTTGAGCGCCTCCTGCTTGTCACCCTTGTTCTTGAACGCCATCAGGTGGTCGGCGACCCCGAGGGTCATCGGCTGACCGTCCTTGGTGGCGATCGGGGCGCTCGCGTACTTGAGGCTCGGGTTCTTCTCGGCGATCTGCCCGACGGTGGGCGGGAGCGCCACCACCATGCCAATCTTGCCCTGGATGAACACGTCCAGCATGGGGGTCCGGTCAGACGCCCCGGGGTCGGGCTGGGTGGCCTTTTCGTCGATCATCCGCTTCATGAACGTGACGGCTTCGAGGGTCGCGGGGGTGTTGACCGCGATGGCCGACCCGTTGGTCCACGATCCGCCGTTGCCGAAGGTCCAGATCGAGGTTTCCGCCTGGGCCTCCTCGCTGCCCAGCGGCATGCCGTAGCCGTAGACGCCGTCGCCGAGACCGGCCACCTTTTTCGCCGCGTCGAGCAGCTGGTCCCACGTCTTCGGCGGCGCTGCGACGCCGGCACGCTCGAACAGTTCGGTGTTGTAGAACATGGTGCGGGCCGAGGCGATCAGGGGCAGGCCGTACATCGTGCCGTCGATCGAGGCGTTGTCCGCAAAGGACTTCTGGAAGTCCGCCAGGGTGCTCGCCGAGACCACCTCGTCGGCGGAGTACAACAGGTCGTCCGCCGCGAAGCCCGAGAAGGCGTCGATGTTCAGGATGTCCGGTGCCGCGTTCGACTGGACCTTGGTACGGACAACATCGTTGATGTTGTCCCAGGACTGGATCTCCAGTTCCACGTTGATGTCCGAGTGGGCCGCCTCGAAGTCGGCGATGATGCCCTCCCAGAGCGCCTTGGTGCCGTCGCTGTAGCTGGGCACAAGGAACGACAGCGTGCGTGCGTCCGCACTCTGCCCGTCGTCGCCGCCGAATCCGCAACCAGTCAGCGTCAAGCCGGCAACCGCTACGGCCGCCCACGAACGCGCGAATCTCTTCATTTCCGCCTCCACCGGCGCAGGGGACATCGCCAAAGTTGTGATCGGAATCCTGGCTGGCTGTGATCGTTCGTGACTGGTTCCCGTCGGAACCTTCCACGATCACGCCGCTGTTGGTGGGATTCTGCGTCGCCTTCCTGAGTGGCGTCAAGGTCTTTCGCTGTAACTGCTGCTCAGGCCGTGACCGACTTCCGGCGCCTCAGTGCATGTTACTGACCGGTTCCACGACCTTCTTGACAGATTCGATCAGGTCGCTCCATTCTGGAGGCGCTCCAGACCCGCTCGCATGAACCATGAGGACGAGGCACCCGATGAGTGAAGGAACCTTCCTGGCGGCCGAGATCGAGACCCAGCCGGATGACTGGCTCCGTGTGCTGGACGTGCTGCCCTCGGTGGCGATGGACCTTCCGCAGCCTGGCGAGCGAGTCGCGGTGCTCGGGTGTGGAACCTCGCTGTTCATCGCCCAGGCCTACGCGGCCCTGCGGGAGAGCGCCGGCGAGGGCAGCACCGACGCGTGGCCGGCCAGTGAACACCAGCTGGGCCGTGGCTATGACCGGGTGCTCTGCATTACCCGCTCGGGCACCACGACCGAGGTGCTCGACGTCCTCAAGCAGTGCCGGCATCGCGTGCCCACCACGGTCATCACCGCCGACGCAACATCGCCGGCGGTGAGCCTGGCCCGTCCGGTCGTGCTCAGCGACGTCGACGAGCGTTCGGTCGTACAGACCCGCTTCGCGACGACCACCCTCGCGCTGTTGCGGGCGGCCCTCGGTCACGACCTGCGTCCGGTCGCCGAACAGGCACGGCAGGTTCTCGAGCGCGGGGCCGACGCGACGAGCCCGGCCGCGACGGCCGATCAGATCACCTTCCTCGGACGCGGCTGGACGGTCGGGCTCGCGCACGAGGCGGCCCTGAAGCTACGCGAGACGACTCAACTGTGGACCGAGTCCTACCCCGCGATGGAGTACCGGCACGGTCCGCTCAGCATCACCGCGCCCGGCAGGGTCGTCTGGGCGTTCGGAGAGGTTCCCGTCGGCCTGGCGGACCAGGTCCGGGCGACCGGCGGTCACTTCGAGTGGTCCGAGATGGATCCGCTCGCCGACCTGGTCCGCGTCCAACAGTTGTGCCTGCTGCGAGCCGGGGCAGCAGGGCTCGACCCCGACCAGCCGCGCAACCTGTCCCGGTCGGTCATCCTCGACGGCTGACCGCTCGACACTCGGGGCCAACGTGCCCGGAGGTAGCCGGGCCGGGTGGTCCGACGCTGACTGATCGCCGCGTCGACCAGCACGGCTAAGCAATTGTGCCCGCGTGACACGTCACATCCCCGCAGAGGAGCTGATCCACGTGAGTCCCAACGAAGCCAGCCCGAACGAGTCCACCGCGGCAGCCGGGTCCCACCCGTCGCGTCGTAACGTCCTGAAGGGCGTGGGCGCGCTGGGCGCCGCGGCCGGACTTGGCGGCGCCCTACTTCCAGGCACGGCGGCCGGTGCGGCGCCCGCCGCCGAACCTGCCCGGATCAAGGGCAAAGAGAAGTCCATGGTCAACGTCCCCTTCGAGGGCTTCGACGAGGTGCGTGTCGGCATCATCGGCCTTGGCAACCGCGGCGGAGACCAGGCCATGCGGTGGGCCGCCGTCTCCACGATCACCGCGGTCTGCGACATCCGGCCCGACCACGTCGCGGAGACCATCAGCCGAGTCATGGCTCAGGGCTTCCAGGACAAGGAGCCGGTCGGCTACTCCAACGGCGAGGAGGACTTCGAGCGGCTCGTCCGTCGTGACGACATCGACCTGATCTACGTCGCCACGCCGTGGGAGTGGCACCACCCGATGGCCAAGGCGGCCATGGAGCACGGCAAGCACGTCGCCATCGAGCTGCCCATCGCACCGCACCTGGACGACATCTGGGACCTGGTCCGCACCTCCGAGCGCACCGGCAAGCACTGCATGCTGCTGGAGAACGTGAACTACTTCCGCCCCGAGATGCAGATGTTCAACATGGCCAAGGCGGGGCTTTTCGGCGAGTTGCAGCACGCCTCCGGTGGCTACGTCCACGACCTGCGCTGGCCGTACACCTTCGGGGGCGCCTACTACCCGGAGCACTGGCGGCGGCGCTGGCAGACCCGGATGAACGCCGCCCACTACCCGATGCACGGGCTCGGGCCGGTCTCGGCCTCCCTGGACATCAACCGAGGCGATCGCTTCGACGAACTCGTCGCGGTCGCCTCGCGGCCCAAGGCGCTGGCCCTGTTCCGCGAGGAGGACCCGCGGGTTGGCGCGGACCACCCGGCCTGGGACGACGATCCCTACATCTCCGGGGACCGCAAGCAGGTCTTCATCAAGACCGTCAACGACCGGTTCATCCGGGTCGAGCACGACGTGAACTCGCCCCACCCGTACAGCCGGGAGACCACGCTCACGGGGACCCGGGGTTCACTGGAACTGGACAACGCCCGGATCTACCTGGAGTCGCTCGGCCACACGAACCACGCGTGGCGGACCGGCAGTGCCTTCAGCACGATCATGAACCAGCACGACCATTGGATCTGGCCGGCCCTGGAGAACCTGGCCAGCCAGTACGGTGGGCACGGTGGCGGCGACTTCATCTCCATCTTCCGGATGGTCCAGTTGATGCGCCTGGGCATGACCCCCGACATCGACGTCTACGACTCAGCGGCGTGGTGCTCGGTGATCCCGCTCAGCCACGAGTCGCTGAAGGGCAAGGGCTTCAAGTCGGTCAAGGTGCCCGACTTCACCCGGGGCCACTGGCAGCAGGCACGCCCCACGTTCGACCGGCCGCGGCCGGAGGACCCGTGGCTGGACGGCGACGGTCGGCCGCGCCGGTAGGCATGGGCGCGGGCTGAGCTGACGCTACGCGGGGTCGGGCACGAACGGGTTGTCCGTGCCCGACCCCGATGAGCGCGGCGAGCGGACCAGCAGGCTCGGTGCGAGCGGGGCGAGGGGAAGCGGTGAGTGAAGGCGCGGTGGTCATCGCCCTGGACGTGGGCGGCACGGGCATCAAGGCCGCGCTGGTCCGGGCGGATGGGACCAGCCAGCACACCGAACGGCACGCCACCGGCGCTGACCGGGGTCCGTCGGCGGTCGTGGAGACCGTCCTGTCCGTCGCAGGAGGGCTGGCTGACAAGGCCCGCGCCGACGGGTTGACTCCGGTGGCGGTGGGCATCGCGGTGCCCGGGGTGATCGACGAGGTCGCCGGCGTGGCGGTCTGGTCGGCCAACGTCGGCTTCCGGGACGTACCGTTGCGGGACCTGGCGGTCGCGCGGCTCGGGCTGCCCGTGGCGCTCGGGCACGACGTGCGGGTGGGCGGCGTGGCGGAGGCCCGGCTCGGCGCCGGGCGGGGTAGTAGGCACGTGCTCTTCGTCGCGATCGGCACCGGCATCGCCGCCGCGCACGTGGTTGGAGGGTCGGCCTACGCGGGCGCGCACGGCGCCGCCGGCGAACTGGGTCACATCGTGGTACGCCCCGGTGGGCCGCGCTGCGGCTGCGGCCAGCTCGGCTGTCTGGAGGCGGTCGCTTCGGCGGCCGCGGTCGGCCGGCGTTACGTGGAGCTGACCGGTACGCCCGCCACCGCGGCCGACGTCGCCGCGCGGGCCGCCGCGGGGGAGGAACTCGCCGGGCAGGTGTGGCGCGACACGGTCGACGCGCTCGCCGACGGGCTCCGCACCGGACAGGCGCTCTACGACGCGGAGGTGATGGTGATCGGCGGCGGCCTCGCCGAGGCCGGAGCCGGGTTGATCGACCCGCTCCGGGCGGCGCTGCGCGCGCGGCTCACGTTTCACCGGGAGCCGCGGCTGGCGCGGGCCGCACTCGGCGACGAGGCCGGCAGCCTCGGCGCCGCCCTACTCGCGCTCGACCGCGTGGAGGGTGGCGTGCTAGCGCCGTATTGACCGGTGTCATCGCGACCGACGGCACCATCCGTATCATCGCGGCATGGTGCTGGACCCGGAGCCACGGATCAGCCGGCGGGCGGTGCTCCTGGCCGCCGGCGGGCTGCTCGTCGGTTGCTCCCCAGAGCCCGAGGTCGACACGGTCCACCTGCGACTGGCCACCGGGCCGGCGGGGGCGGTGTACCGGCGCATCGGCGGTGCGCTGGCCGAACACATCTCCGAGCAGGTGCCGGGTGCCACGGTGACCACCGTGCCGAGCGGGGCGTCCACCGACAACATCCGGATGCTGCGGGCCGGCGCGGCGCACCTCGGGCTGACCAGTCTGGATGCGGTGATCACGACCGACGGCAGCGCGCCCGAGGGGCTCTCGGCGGTGTGCCGGCTCTACGACAGTCATCTGCATCTCGTGGTCATGGCCGGTTCGGCGATCGAGGAGTTCCGGGACCTTGAGGGCAAACGTCTGTCCCTCGGTGCCCGCGATTCGGGCACGGAGTTCACCTCGCTGCGGGTTCTGGAGCTCGGCCCGGTCAACGCCGACGTTCGGTACCTCAGCCAGGCCGAATCGGCGGCGGCGCTGCGCGACGGCAGGATCGACGCGATGTTCTCCCTGACCGGCGTCCCGACACCCGCCATCACGGAGCTGGCTCAGCGGCACCCGATCCGGCTGATCCCGTTGGACGCACAGGCGGACGCGCTCTTCACGGCGTACCCGGGTCCCTACGCTCCCGCCACGATCCACGCGACCGCCTACGCCGGCGTCCCGGCCACCCGCACCGTCGCCGTGCCGAACGTGCTGCTCGCGCGCAACGACCTGCCCGGCGACCTGGTCTACGCCATCACCGACACGATCTTCACGCACACCGGCACGATCACCTCCGCCAGCCGTGGCGACGCCGCGGCCGTTCCCGAAGCGTGGCAGATCAACGTACGCACCGGGATCTCCACCGCATCGGTTCCGCTCCATCCGGGCGCGGTGGCCTGGTTCCGCGACCGCAAGCGCTGACCAGAGACAGCGGCAGGTTGGCGAAGAGACCGGGTCCTCAGACCGGCGACGGCGCCGGGGCGCCGGCCGACGACGCCACCTGCGGAACGACCGGCAACGCGACCACTGCGGCGAACCCGTGCCCGGACCCGTCCGGACGCGGCAGGCCCTCCTCCAGCCGCAGCTCGCCCCCGGCCGCCCCGACCAGGTCGGCGCA
Source organism: Micromonospora sp. NPDC005161 (assembly GCF_053599855.1). Lineage (NCBI taxonomy): Bacteria > Bacillati > Actinomycetota > Actinomycetes > Micromonosporales > Micromonosporaceae > Micromonospora > Micromonospora sp. NPDC005161. The sequence continues at coordinate 40,611 of NZ_JBSFYQ010000020.1, read as the reverse complement.
GATCGCCAGTCCCAGGCCGGTACCGGACACGTTCTGGTGCCGCGGCGACCGCCAGAACCGTCGTAGCGCCTGCGCCTGCTCGGACACGTCGAGCCCCTGCCCGTCGTCGCGGACCGAGATGGTGACCACCCCTCCGACCGTGGAGCCGTTGCGGTTTCCGGCGCCCGCACCACCGGGAACAACGCGGGCGCTCACCTCCACGGTCCGCGCGCCCGAGAGCCGTAACGCGTTGCTGATCAGCTCGTCGAGGATGCTGCCCAGTCCGCCCGGCGGCTCCAGCAGCCGCAGCCCCGGCGGCACGTCGACCGCCAGTGTCTGCCCCGCTGTCGCCGTCAACGCCCGCCACCGGACCACCCGGGTCGCCAGCACCTCGTCGAGATCCACCGGCGACGCCGTCCGCATGCTCTCCATCCGCGCGCTGGCCTGCAGCGAGTTCAACATCCGTTGCATCGCCTTCAGCTCGTCGACGGCGACGTCGTACACCTGCCGTCCGCTGCCCTCCGGCCGCAGGTGCGGCGCGAGGCTCTCCACCGCGAGCCGGAGGCTGGTCAACGGGTTGCGCAACTGGTGCGACGCATCGGACACAAACGCTCGCTGCCGCTGCGCGGCGTTCTCGACGGCGTCCATCATGGTGTTGAACGACTCTGCCAGCCGCCGCAGCTCGATCGGGCCGGCCTCGGCGTCGGCGCGGATCGTCAGGTCGCCTTCGGAGATTCGCGAGGTCGCCGCGTCCAGCTTCCGCACCGGCCGCAGCACCCACGCCGACACCGGCCAGGCGACGGCCGCCAACGCGATCAACGGCAGCAGCCCCAGCCCGGCGAGCCGGGCCCAGCGTACGAGGATGGCTTCGCGCGTCTTCGACAGGTCGGAGATCGTCACGACGGCGCCGACCACCTCACTGTCCCGGCCAACCGGCTCGGCCACAACGAGTGCCGAATCGTCCCACGGCGCCCATTCCCAGGACGGTTCGGAGCGCGCCCCGGCCAGCGCCGCGGTCACGATCCGGGGCAACGTCGGCTCGGCGCGTGCCGCCTCCTGGTACGCGCCGGCCGGTCCGAGCAACACCTCGCCGGACGTGTCGACCAGCGCGACCGGGATGCCGTAGAGCTCGTGGTAGCGCGTCAGTTCCTGCTGGAGCGCCTCGGTCCGCCCGGTCGACAGCGCGGTCTCGGCCAGCGAGGCGAACCGGCCGACGTCGTTGAGCCGGTTGACGTACGTTTCCTGCATCTCCCGCTCGGCCACGGTGACGCTGAGCGGCACCCCGAGCGCCGCGACGAGCAGCACCGCAAGGGGAACGAGGACGACGAGCAGGCGGCGGTGCACGGCGTGTCAGCCGATCAGCTCCGGCTGGTCGGCCAGGAGCCGATAGCCGACGCCGTGGATCGTGCGGATGACCACGTCCGGCCCCAGCTTGTGCCGTATCGCCGCGATGTGGGTGTCCAGGGTGCGACTCGACGACTCCCAGGTCGCGCCCCAGATCTGGTCGAGGATGACGTCGCGGCTGACCACGTTGGGCGCCCGCCGGGCCAGCAGCAGGAGCAGCTCGAACTCCTTGCGGGTCAACGGCACGGGCGTGCCGTCGACGGTGACCTCGCGGGTGCCCACGCCGATCCGCATCGGGCCGAGCAGGAGCGGCTCGTCCGACTGGCTCAGGGCGCGAGCCGCCCGGGTGCGCCGCAGGACGGCGTCGATCCGGGCGAGCAACTCCGGGATGCCGAAGGGCTTGACGATGTAGTCGTCAGCGCCGGCGCGCAGGCCACGAACCCGCTCGTGCTCCTCGGACCGTGCGGTGACCGCGATGACCGCGGTCTGCGGGTGGTCACGCAGCTTCCGGATCACGTCGAGTCCGTCGCCGTCGGGCAGACCCAGGTCGACGAGCACCACGTCGGACGGCGCGGCGCGCACGGCCTCCGCGGCGGTGGCGATGCGGTGGACCTCGAAGCCCGCCTGGGTCAGGACGGTCACCAGACCCAGCGCCACGCGGTCGTCATCCTCGATGACGGTTATCCGCATACCAGCGGATTCTACGGCCCGGGTCGACCCTCGTGTCAGCCCTCAAGTTCTTGGGATTCCTCTGACACCATCCGCGTCCCGGCCAGTCGAGACTGAGGTCCACTCGCTCACTGAGACATGCGCATGCGCTGATGAGGAGGCCGCTGTGCGAGAGACCAGCAGGTACCGGGCCACCGCGCGGATGGTCGCCGCGATCGGCGTCGTCTCGCTCGTCGCCGCCTGTTCCGGCAACGGAGGCGCCAACGGCGGAGGCGACGCCGAAGGCTACCCGGACCAGAACATCACGATCGTCGTGCCGTTCAGCGCGGGGGGCCCGACAGACACCGTCACCCGCATGATCGCCGAGCCGATGGCCGCCAAGCTCGGCGCCAAGATCGTCGTCCAGAACGTCGAGGGCGCCGGCGGCACGGTCGGCGCCGGCGACGTCGCGCGGGCCGATCCGGACGGCTACACGGTGCTCATGCATCACATCGGTATGTCGACGGCGCCAGCCCTGTACAAGAACCTGGGCTACAAGCCGCTCGAGGACTTCGAGATGGTCGGACTCGTCACCGAGGTGCCGATGACAGTCGTCGCCCGCAAGGACTTCGCGCCCGCGACACTCCAGGACCTCGTGACCCACGTGAAGGCGAACGCCAACAAGGTCACCCTGGCCAACGCTGGCATCGGCGCCGCATCCCACCTGTGCGGCCTGCTGTTCCAGACCGCCACCGGTGTCAAGCTCCAGGAGGTCCCGTACCAGGGCACCGGCCCCGCGCTGACCGACCTCGTCGGCGGCCAGGTCGACTTCATGTGCGACCAGACGACCAACACCAGCGGCCAGATCGCCGCAGGAAAGGTGAAGGCGTACGCGGTCACCACGCCGGAGCGGGTGAAGAGCCTTCCCGACCTGCCCACCACGGCCGAGGCCGGGCTGCCCCAGCTTCAGGTCAGCGTGTGGCACGGTCTCTACGTCCCGGCCGGCACGCCGCAGGAGGTCGTCCAGAAGCTGTCCGAGGCGCTGAAGGTGGCACTGGCCGACCAGGGGGTCATCGACCAGATGGCCAAGCTCGGCACCGCGCCGGTCCCGGCCGAGGACGCGACCCCGCAGGCGCACCGGGCCAAGCTCGAGGAGCAGCTCGGCACGTGGGCGAAGATCATCGCTGACGCCGGGGTCAAGGTCTCCTGAGGTGGAACGCCGTCGGTCGTTCCCGGACGTCCTCGCCGGGGGACTCTTCGTCCTGATCGGTGGCGCATTCGTGTGGGTGGCGCTCGGCTACGAGCTGGGCGCCCCACTGCGGATGGGCCCCGGCGCCTTCCCGCTGCTGGTCGGCGCGACCGTGGCCGCCCTGGGCCTGGCGATCATCATCAAGGGACTCGTCGCCGGTGAGGGGATCTCGTTCGGACCGGTCCCATGGCGTGCGGTCGCCGCCATCGTGCTCGCGGTCCTGTTCTTCGGACTCACCGTCCGGCGCCTCGGATTCGTGCCGACGTCGGCGGTGACCGCCCTGCTCACCACGCTGGCCAGCGCACGCGTACGGCTGCTCACGGCCGTGGCCGTGGCCGCCGGTCTGACCGCGGCCAGCACGCTCATCTTCGTCGTCGGACTTCAGCTGCGGATCCCGCTATGGGGCCCGTGGCTGGGGCTCTGACGCGGCATCCGGACTGAGGCATGGAACTTCTCGACAACCTCGCGCTGGGCTTCTCGACCGCCTTCCTGGTCCAGAACGTCCTCTACTGCTTCGTGGGAGTGCTGCTCGGGACCGCGGTCGGCGTGCTGCCCGGCATCGGGCCAACGGCGACGGTGGCGATGCTGCTGCCGATCACGTTCAGCTTCGAGCCGGTGACGGCGCTGATCATGCTGGCCGGCATCTACTACGGCGCGCAGTACGGCGGCTCGACGACCGCCATCCTGATCAACCTGCCCGGCGAGTCCTCGGCGGCGGTCACCGCGCTGGACGGGTACGAGATGGCCCGGCAGGGCCGGGCCGGGCCGGCCCTGGCCGCCGCCGCGGTCGGGTCCTTCATCGCGGGTACGGTGGCCACCGTCGCGCTGGCCGTCGCGGCCCCACCGCTGGCCAGCGTCGCGTTGAAGTTCGGCCCGGCCGACTACTTCTCGCTCGTGCTGCTCGGCCTGATCGTGTCAATAACGCTGGCGCGTGGATCGGCGCTCAAGGCACTGGCGATGATCGCGCTCGGCGTGCTGCTCGGCACGGTCGGCCAGGACATCTACACCGGCACGCCCCGGTTCGTGTTCGACCAGCGCGAGCTGTACGGCGGCATCAACTTCGTGTCGGTCGCCGTCGGCATGTTCGGGGTGGCCGAGATTCTGCGCAACCTGGAGAACGAGGAGACCCGCACGGCGATCGTCGGCAAGGTGCGGAACCTCTGGCCGACCCGTGAGGACCGCCGCCGGATCGTCGGCCCGATCGCGCGCGGTACCGGTCTCGGCGCCGCGCTCGGCGTCCTGCCCGGCGGTGGCCACGTGCTGGCCTCGTTCACCTCGTACGCCGTCGAGAAGCGGATCTCGAAGCGGCCGCAGGAGTTCGGACGCGGCGCGATCGAGGGAGTCGCCGGCCCCGAGTCGGCGAACAACGCCGCCGCGCAGACGTCGTTCATTCCACTGCTCACCCTGGGTCTGCCCGCCCACCCGGTGATGGCGCTGATGGTCGGCGCGTTCATCGTCCACGGCATCACCCCCGGCCCGAACGTCATCACCAACGAGCCGGCGCTGTTCTGGGGCCTGATCGCGTCGATGTGGATCGGAAACGTGCTGCTCGTGCTGCTGAACCTGCCGCTGATCGGCATCTGGGTGCGCCTGCTGCGCATCCCGTACCAGGTGCTGTTCCCGATGATCATCCTGTTCGCCGCGATCGGCACCTACTCGCTGAGCTTCAACGCGTACGACGTCTACGCGATCGCGTTCTTCGGGATCCTGGGCTACATCCTGATCAAGTGCGGCTGCGAGCCGGCGCCGCTGCTGCTCGGCTTCGTCCTCGGCCCCCTGCTCGAGGAGCACCTGCGCAGGGCGCTCATCATTTCCCGCGGCGACGCGTCGGTCTTCCTGACCCGGCCGATCTCCGCAGTGTTCCTGGCCCTGGCCGTGGCAGCGCTCGTCGTCGCCGTCCTCCCGATGATTCGCAGGCGCCGCGAGATCGTGTTCGCCGACGAGGAGCAGGAGGCCGGATGGTGATCCCGGCGGGGCGCTCGGCGCGACCCGGTCAGCGCCTCACGGGCAGGGCGTTCGCGCGCAGACGTCGATGACCTTGCCGGTGAGCAGGAACACCGCCTTCTGTTTCTGGGCTCCGGCCTGGGCGCGCGGGAACTCGTGCGGATCGTCGCCGTACTCCGGCCCGGCCGGGGCGAGGTTCGTCGTCGGCGGCGCGTACGCCGCGCCGCTGTTCCAGATCACGATCGCCGAGCCGGTGTACGGATACGCCCGGATCGGTGTGATGCCCCAGTACGGCTTCACGTCGAGTGACCAGCCGTCGGCGAGGGCAGGGGTGTGCAGGCGGGCGCCGATGGTGCGCGCCTGGACCTCGGCCGCGGCGGGGGAGACCTGGTGGTCGCCGAAGGCCACGTGCATCAGCACCCGGTGCGCCGGGGTGCGCGGCAACGGCTCGTCGGTCATGTGCTGGGCGTACCCGTTGGCTTCGGACCGGTCCCAGAGCATCTGCAGCAGTGCGAAGATCAGCTGCTGGTCGACCTTGTCCGGGTAGTACTGGTCCATGATCGATTGGAAGGGGGCGAAGTCCACGCTGCGCTGCAGCAGCGTGGAGTAGTTCATCGCCGGCACGCCGAGCACGGACCGGGTCCAGTCCTGGGCGATGGCGGTGAGTGCGCCGCCGTTGATGCCACCCTGACTGTTGCCGTCGTAGTGCAGCCCGCCGGCCACGTCGATCAGCGGTTGCCCGCCGGCGTCCTGGAACGCCGGGTCGGCCGCGAACCCGTCCGGGTGGATCATCGCCCGGCCCAGGAATAGGAAGTTCAGGAAGCTCTGCTGCAACCGGTCCGCCACCGCGGGGAAGGCGCTGAGGTCGGTGAAGGCGCCGGCCACGTACGGGACGTCAGCGGCGGCCATGCCGATCCAACTTGTCGCGCAGAAGCTGAAGTCGTACGTCGCCGACATGGTCTTGACGTTGCCGGCGTTGACCTCGGTCGGGCTGCCCAGCAGACCGTGGCCGTAGAGCGACAGGTGTGCCGGATCGGCGGCGGAGGCGCTGCGCGGGATGTTGCAGACGAAGTCCGCCCGCAGCGTCGCGCCGGACGGCGTGGGCAGGGAGTACCTCGTCGGTGCTGTCCCGTCGCCGTCGGCCGGCCCGTAGTGCAGCCGTGACCCGGGTCCGCCGCTGCCGTTCAGATAGGACGGTACGCCGATGGTGCCGGTCACCTGCCGGGCGATCCGCGCATCCTGCGCGGGCGGGTAGTCGGTCACCTGGGTGACGGTGATCGACGGCGCCGCCGCGCCCAGGGTGGCGAAGGCGTTGTCGCGGATCGCCAGCATCCGCCCGGTCAGGCCCTGCCGGCTCGCCACCGTGAAGTCCCACGCCAGGTGGAGGCTGTGCCGCTTGACGCCGACCCTGGTCAGGTCGGCGAGGACCCGCTTGATCTGCGGGGCGCGGCGGTCCCGGGGGCCGAGGCCGACGCCGGTTACGTACTTCCGGAATGCGGCCGGCGTAGGGATGAGCTTCCCGTTCCGGTCGCGCATGCCACGCAGGCCCACAACGTACCGGGTGCCCTCGGCCAGCGCCACCGCCGGCCGGATGATGAGCAGCTGCCGGTCGGGCGCGCCGGCGGCGTGCGCGTCCAACTCCGCCCAGTACGGGGTGCGCTTGCCGGTGGCCGTGTTGAGCAGCACGATCGGCGCGTCCGGCGCCAGCGAGCGGCCGATGTCGGTGACCGGGGCGATCCCCGTGGCCGCGGCGTCCAGGCCGGGCACGCGCACCAGGATCGGCGAGCCGGGGCTGAACCCGTCCTGTCGGTTCCATTCGGCCGGGTCGATCGGGGTGCCGTGCACGTTGGCGGGCATCGAGGAGGCCGCGAGTTGCACCCGCTTGCCGGTGCGGCTGGCTCGATCCGGCACGGTGAAGAAGTCGTTCGGGAACGGCAGCAGGCACGCGGTCGGGTCGATCGGGTCGCAGCCACCGTGCGTGGCCGGGTGCGACGACACCGCGGGCGGCGCCGCGGGGGCTGCCGTGCCGAGCAGCACGGCTCCGGCGGTCACCAGCACGGACACGGCGAGACGGAGCCGTACGGGGGTGGTCACACGCATCTCCTTCGATGGTGGCCGGAGTGGACGGACCCTACGCCGCACGAGGGATCGCGGCAAGAGCGGGCGTAGCCGGCCCGGCTCGGCTCGATCGTGCGGTGGGCGCAGAAGCCGACCGTCACCGTCGCGAAGGTGACTGAGCCGCTGCGCCGCCGGGGGTGGCAGGGCGGCCCGCTCCCGACGGTCAGCGACGACACGTACCTGCCGATCGCGGATGAGATCGCGGAACGGCTGGGCATGCCCGGTACGGAGGTCGCCGTCGGAGAGCCGTGGGAGGTGCGGGTGCCCACGAGCCTCCTGCAACTGCGCACGGCGGAGGGGTTGCCACGCTGGGCAAAACAGGCCGACGGGCACTGGGTGCCTGACGAGGAGCCGTAGGGTGCTTCGCGACGGCGCCACCTACGCGTCGATGCCCGCACTGGACGGCGCCCTCGCGTTCACCGGCCGGTTGATCCCGGCCGACAACCTCGCCCACATCACCATCACCGACACCTCGCTGAAGGTCTCCTGGACCTGGACCATCCGCCCCGGGCAGGCAAGCGCGAAGCGCTGGAAGGAGTTGGGCATCCCGCCGGTCGTGTGGCACTGGCTGCCCCCGTCAGGCGGCCCGGCGAGGGTGACGTATCCCGAGTCACCCGCGTTCCGGCGCCCGATCCTGCTGATGGCGTTGGCGCGGGACGTCACGGTGCGGGTACGCCGGGACCGGCCGTCGTTCACCGCGTTCCGCGTCGAGCGGCCCCGGTCACCGTTCTCCGCGGTGACCACGTCACCCGGGCCCCCCTGCCAGTGCCACCCGTCGCATCACCAGCGCAGGCCCACGTCCGACCTGCGCCACCAGGTCCTCGATCCTGACACCGTGCTGTGCGACCTCACGCCCCAGGTCACGGTCTTTCGCAACCAGGACCCGCGGGCGGCTCCCTCGTTCGGTGATCCGCAGTCGATCCTCTCGGCGATGGGAACTCCGTACGTGCTCGTCTCGGGGGCCGAGACGCCGGTTCCGGTGGAGGCGGACAACCTGGGCAGGGTCGCGGACACGATGGCGGTGAGCCTCGGTTACGTCTGGAAACGGGTGCTGCCGCCCGGACTGCTGATCGTGCCGCAGCCCACCGGGGTGGTGATCCAGCACTGGGAGGGCCACTTCCAGGTACAGGTCACGATCAAGGACCCGGACAAGCCCGCGGCGTACGCCTACTCGGCCCGCTGCCAGGGCTCGGTCAGTCTGATCGTCATCCAGCACGACGAGAACGTCACCGTGACCGTCCAACCCGGGCCGAAGGCCGTCGCCCGGGCGACGTTTGTCTATTCCCGCAAGGTCGCTCACGAAGATGTTCCGCGCCAGGGCGCGAGCCTGGACTTCGACCCGAAGACCCACCACCGCCACGAGCTGTCCGACAGGACGAGCGTCCCGTCCATGGTCCAGATGATGATCGAGGTGCCGCTCAGCTTCGTCCCCATCATCGGAGACCTCTACGAGCTCGGACAGCTCGCGTTCATGACGGCAACCGGGCGTGACTTCTGGGGCAATCGCGTCACCTCCAACGAGATCATCGTGTACGGAACTCTGGCGGCGGTGTCGGTTGGCGCGACGGCTACGTCCGTATGGGCAGGAGTTCGGCGCGGCTCAGCGAGGAACTCGCCCGCATCGAAGCGCTGACGGCTGATCTGCGCCGGATCGTGGACGATGTCGACGGTGCTGCGCGGTCCGGTGCACCTCTGAAACGTCTCAAGAGCCTGCCGGAGCCACAGCAGGAGAAGCTCGCCAAGATGTTGGAAGCCGCCACCGCGAACCCCCGTGCGGCCTCGACGCTGGCCAAGGGCGTCCAGGACGTGCTGCAGGAGGCGAAGAAGGCCTCGAAGCAGGCCGACGACCTCCTCGACCTCGACGTCCACGCGCTCTTCACCGAGGACATGGCGTCGTTCGCCAACTCGATGCTGCGCTGGGAGTACGACGACTACATCGCCATCGTGACCCGCCGCGGGAACGACCCGAAGGCGCCGCTGGACTGGTTGCTCGGCACGACACGTCAGTGGGTGCACGCCTACCTCAAGGCGCACCTGGGCGACGACTACCGCACCATCATCAAGGCGGCCCACGGCCGGCTGCCGGGCCGGGTGACCCTCACGACGGCGATGCTGGGCCACTACGACACCGTGGCGAAGATGGGCATCAACCAGTACAACGAGATGCAGAAGAAGGTCCGCAAGGTGTCCGGCTTCGGGTACCTGTTCGAGCTGGATCACATCATCGAACAGCGCTTCATCCGACGGCTCCGCGAGTGGACCGAGGCCGTACCGGAATACCTGGCCTTCCAGGCGTTCCTCGTGCCCAAGAACGCCGGCGTCGCCGCCGAGATGATCCGCATTGACCCGGCCTCACACGTGATCCGCTACGTCCACCGAGCGAAGACCGACATCATGCGGACCCTGATCCCGCACGGCTCCGAGCACCTCTTCAACGTGCAACAGATCGCGGACGCGACGCTGTTCACGCTGAAGTCGCTGGACGCGCACACCTACATGAGGACGATCGACGTACTGAAAGAGGACTTCCGCTTCCTCGCGGGGGCCCTCGGCCAGGAGATGCCCCGGCTCCGGCAGTGGGACGAACTCACCGAGGCCCTCTTCACAGCGGCGAACGGCTGGCCGCAGGTCAAGTAGACATGGGCGATCGTGCAGGTCTATCGCGGGCTCACGACGGTCAGCAGCACGACTGAGTCCTCGACCGCGGTCAGGGCGTGCCGCTGTGGCGGGATCGCGACGTGGTCACCGTCCCTGCCCTCCCATGCCTCGGTCGACGTGGTGAGCCGGACGTGGCCGCGTAGGACCAGCAAGGTCGCCTCGCCCGGGCTGCTGTGTTCGGCCAACTCACGCCCGGCGAGCAGAGCCAGGACGGTATGGCGGAGTGCCTGGTCGTGGCCGCCGTGGATGGTGTGGGCCGATCGGCCGCTGTGCGCCTCTCGAGCCAAGGTCAGCTGTTCCTCCGCCAGTGTGGGGAGGGAGGTCGACTTCATCGATAGAGCCCTTCGTCTCGTCCGGGATCAACGCGTTGGGTCAGAGAGCCAGCAGGAGGACGCCGCCCGCGAGCAGGGCGACCACCTTGACCAGCTCAAGGGCAACGTAGGCGTAGTGAGCGTGCGAGCGTGGTGCATTCTCGCCCGCCAACACGGCGCGGGAGCGCCGAGCCAGCCGCGGCCGGACAGCCAGCAGCTGGACCAGCAGGACGGCGACGGCGACCATGATGGCCGCAAGCGCCCGCGCTGGCGGCGGGTTCAACGCGAACGCGACCAGGATGGTCATGCCGAGGATGACCTCGATGGCGTTGAGGACACGGAAGACCAGCCGACCGATGCCCAGCCCAATCTGCACGGTCACGCCGGGGGCACGAAACTTCAGCGGCGCCTCGATGAACGAGATGGCCAGCACCATGCCCAACCAGACGAAGCTCACCGCGACCGCGACCGCCGCGGCGGCGTTCATCGGGCTGCCCCGGTGACCGTGAGGTGGGTGAGGCACAGGTTGGGCTCGACGAACGCCTCCAGCCGGTCGACCATGACCGGCACCTGCCAGGCGTCCATGGCACCTCGCATCAGGCCCAGGTGGACCGGGCAGACGACGTGGGGCTGGGATTCGGCGAGTTCGAGGAAGGGGCAGTGCCGCAGACCGATCCGTACCTGACCGTCGGCGTCACGCCGTTCAGGAGCGAAGTTCATCGTCTCCAGCAACGACATCAGATGGTCGACCGGCGCCGCTTTCCCGCCCGCCCCGTCGTCGTCGGTGGACGAGGCGATCTGTCGGCCCCACCGGCGACCGGCCTCGATCGCCTTCGCATCGGGATCAGCGTCGCCGGCGAGACTCAACGCGAGTATCTCGGCCAGCACCCGGTACTGCCGCGGCCCGGCCGGGTCCATCCTTCGCACCGCCCGGAACAGCAGCGGGGGACGGCCGGGGCGGTTCTGCTCGGGTACCACACGTTCGACCCGGCCCTGACCGACCAGGGTGTCCAGGTGAAACCGGACGGTGTTCGGATGCACGCCCAACTGGCCGGCGATCGCCACGATGCTCAGCGGGGCGCTCGCCGCGTTCAGCACCCGCAGGACCCGCAGACGTGGCCCCGCCGGCTGCTCGGACTCGGTCGCCATGATTCTCACCCTTCCTGTGCGGCGTTCGTCGGCGGGAGATTCGCCACCATCGGCGTGTCCACCCCCAGCGGGCCGATCCTCGCGGCACCGCCCGGGGAGCCCAGGGGCCCGTCGCGGCCCGGCAGGGTCTCGACGAAGAACGCCTCGTTGTCGGCGAGGTGCGGACGGTACGGCTCGGGCAGATCGTCCTCGAAGTAGATGGCCTCGACCGGGCAGACCGGCTCACAGGCCCCGCAGTCGACGCACTCGTCCGGCTGGATGTAGAGGCTGCGGGCCCCCTCGTAGATGCAGTCCACCGGGCACTCTTCCACGCATGCGCGGTCGATCACATCTACGCAGGGTTCACCGATCACGTACGTCATGCCTATAGTTTACACAAGTTCGGGTTGTATAAACCCATGGGTGGGAGGAACCAGATGGAGCAGAAGAGCACGGAGTCAGAGCTCGACGTGCGGCAACTTCGCAAGACCGACAAGCACTCGACGATCTTCGCCCGCTATGCCGAGCTGCCGACGAACGGGTCGTTCGTGCTCGTCAACGACCACGACCCCAGGCACCTGCGCGACGAGTTCGAGGCTGACCATCCCGGCAGCGTCGGCTGGGAGTACCTGGCACGGGAGCCCCGCAACTGGCGGATCCGGATCACCAAGCTCACCAGTACGCCGCTTCCCCGGACTCTCGTCGACACGACCGGCCTCGCCGAGCTCACCGGTGAGCCGGATGTGACCGGGGCGGTGTGGAAGTTGCAGGCGCGCGAACGGGACCTGGACGCCAACATCATCGCGTTGCCGCCCGGCGGCGTCATCGACGAGCACGCCGGCCCGGACCTCGATGTCCTCATCCACGTCCTGGCCGGGTCCGGGCAGCTCGCCACCGAAGGCGGCGTCGTGGACCTGCGGTCCGGCGCCCTGGTGTGGCTGCCCCGGCGGTCGCGCCGTCAGTTCACCAGCGGGCCGGACGGACTGCGCTACTTCACCGTCCACCAGCGCCGACAGGCTCTTCTCGTGGACACCACGGTGCGGCGGGCCGACTGATGAGTGGGCCAGTGTGACCTGAGGGTTCGTGATCCGCCTCGATGTCGCGGCCGGCCGCTCGTCAACGTCCCTGCGGCCGGAGGTGAGCGGCGCCATCGCGATTCGGCGTCGCCTCTGGCGGCCCGTCGGCCGGTCTTCCACAATTGGCCCGGTCGGCTCGGAGTGCTCACCGTGTCGGGCGGGCGCTGCTTGCGGCTGCTCACTGGAGATGTTTGACTGACGCGTCAGTATTGGTGGTTTGGGGACTGCTTGGTCGGCCAGACGGATGGATGGGGCCCATGGCGCGAGTGAGCGTGGAGGCGGAGCGCAAGGGTCAGATCCTCGCGGCCGCCTGCGAGGTCCTTTCCGAGATCGGCTTCAAGTCCCTGCGCGTAGCCGATGTGGCCCGGCGCGCGAAGACCAGCACCGGTACCGTGCACTACTACTTCGACACCAAGCGTGACCTCATGCACGCGGCGTTCGAATGGAACTTCGCCCAGTCCCTGCGACGGCGCGCGCCGCTCATGGAGCAGCACCCCGACCCACGGGACAGGCTGCGTGCCTTCGTGGAGTCGTATCTGCCGGCCGACGAAGTCACCGTGCGTGCGTGGCACGTGTGGGCGGAGCTGTGGGTGGAGGCTCTGCACGACCTGGACCTGCAGGACCTGAACGAGCGGGTCTACGGCGAGTGGCGGCGGACGGTCGCTGCGATCATCCGTGACGGGCAGGCCGCCGCGTACTTCCGCGAGGGCGATCCGGTGCTGCTCGCCAACGGTCTGATCGGCATGATCGACGGGCTCAGTCTCCAGGTGCTGCTTGGATCAAAGAGCCTGACCGTGGCCCGGATGCGTGCCGCCTGCGAGGAAATGCTGCGCACTCTCGAGGCTCCGTCACAGTCACCCGGTACCCACGCCCCGGTGTCCGTACCGCGCCCGTAGTCCGCGCCCGCCCGGCCCGGTTCGGCCGGCGCACTCCGCCCGGGCGTTGTCGCCGCCGCGCTGGCCGCGCTTCTCCCCGCGGACACGCCGCCCCGCTCCGATGTGCGGGGTGGCGTTTTGCCGTGCGGGTCGATCGACCCAGCTATCGGTGATCTTCAAGGCTTTCCCTGAATCAGACGCGCTTCGGCGCCAGAAACCCCCGAAGACCCCCTTGACACGTCGTGACTCGCCTCACAGGATCGTGCTCATATAACTGACGCGCCAATCAAATTTGGGGGACTAGTGCACGTTCCGAAGCGGGTCCTCGCTGCCGGTGTCGCGGCGGGTGCCGTGGTCGCCCTGGTCGGATGCGGTGGAGACGCCGGCGGGGCCAGTGGCAAGTCGCTGACCGTGGTCATGTGGGGCGGCGAGGATCAGAAGACCCACGTGCGGGAGGCGGTCCAGCCGTGGGCGGACCAGAACGGTGTCACGGTCAAGCAGGACTCTCCCACCGACTACGCGAAGTTCCGCGCCCAGGTCGAGTCGGGCAAGGTGAGCTGGGGCGTGGTCGAGGTGGAGCCGAACTTCGCCAAGACCGCCTGTTCCAACGGCTGGGCGGAGAAGCTCGACAAGGCCAAGGTGGACACGTCGCAGGTCAACCCGGTGGAGGTCACCGACTGCGCCGTGCCGACCCTGGAGTACGCGTTCACCATCGCGTACAACACCAAGACCTTCGCCGATCGGCACCCGACGACCTGGGCGGAGTTCTTCGACACCGCGCAGTTCCCCGGCAAGCGGGGCTTCTGGAGGTACGCCACCGGCGCCATGTTCGAGGCCGCGCTCCTGGCCGACGGGGTGAAGCCCGAGAACCTCTACCCGCTGGACATCGATCGCGCCTTCCGCAAGCTCGACACGATCAAGAAGGACATTGTCTTCTACGAGACCGGTGAGCAGCAGCAACAGCTGGTCTCCACCGGGGAGGCTCCGCTGATCCAGGCCTGGAACGGGCGGATCTACTCCGCGGCCAAGGCCGGCCAGCCGGTGGCCAACGAGTGGAACGAGCACATGGTCGCCTACGACCAGTTCGTCATTCCCAAGGGCTCCCCGCAGGCGGCCCAGGCGCAGGAGTGGCTGGCCCACTACCTCATGGATGCGAAGGGTCAGGCGGGTTACTCCAATGCCACCGCGTACGCGCCGGTCAACAAGGCTGCCTTGGAACACATCGACCCGGCGGTGGCCAAGGAGCTGCCGACGTCGCCGGAGAACGCCGCGAAGCGTTCAGTGATCATCGACTACTCCTACTGGGCGGAGCACTACGACAGCGTGACAGAGCGGCTCACCGAATGGGCGGTCAAGTGAGCGTGGTGGCGTCCGCGCCGGACGGAGTGGCATCGGGCAGCCGGGGCGCGGACCCCGGCTCCCCGGCCCCTTCGCAGCCGTACGGGCGAAGGCGTGGGATCTTCGACGGGTGGGGACTGCTGCTGCTTCCCCTGGTGCTCTTCCTGCTGGCGGTGTACGTCGCCCCGCTGGTCCTGGTGCTCGCGCGCAGCTTCACTGACCCGGTCACCGGCTTGGACAACTATCGGGACTTCTTCGCCTCACCCGTCTACGTCGATGTCCTGGTCAACACGTTCCGGATCTCCGGGCTGGTCACCCTGGTGACCCTGCTCCTCGGCTTTCCCTACGCCTACCTGATGACGCTCGCCTCACCGTTCTGGCGCGGCGTGCTGCTGGTGGCCGTCCTGGTGCCCTTCTGGACCAGCCTGCTGGTCCGCACCTTCGCCTGGGTGCTGATGCTCGGCGACACCGGGGTGGTCAACCAGACCCTGATCAGTGTCGGCATCATCGACGAGCCCATCGCGATGATTCGCACGTCCACCGGCGTGGTGATCGGCATGGTCCAGGTGATGCTGCCGTACGCCGTACTGCCGATGTTCGCCACCATGCGCGGCATCGACCGGCGGCTCGTCCAGGCCGCCGAAGGACTCGGCGCGCGACCGGTGTCGGCGTTCTGGCGGGTGTACGCCCCATTGACCGTGCCCGGCGTCGCCGCATCCAGCCTGCTGGTGTTCATCTCCTCAATCGGGTTCTACGTCACGCCGGCGCTGCTCGGCAACCCGCAGGACATGATGATCGGCGAACTCATCGTGCAGCAACTCTCGGCCGTGCTGCGGTGGGGCTTCGCGTCGGCACTGGCGGTCGTGCTTTTCGTGGTCACCGGCGTGCTGCTGCTCCTGGTTTCTCGCATCGTCAAGATCGACAAGTTCGTGGCGGGTGGGCGATGACCTCACGCACCGTGGTCCGCGCGGCGTTGACCGGGCTGGTGGCGTTGACCGGGATCTACCTGGTCGCCCCGGTGTTCGTCGTCGTCCCGACCTCGTTCAACGACAGCTCGTTCCTGGCGTTCCCTCCCGAGAAGTGGTCGTTGCGCTGGTACGAGAGCTACTTCCAGGATCAGACCTGGATCTCCAGCACCCTCAACAGCGTCCAGATCGGATTGTTGGTCACCGCCCTGTCCGTCGTGCTCGGCGTGCTGGCGTCCCTGGCGATGGTGCGCGGCCGCTACCCGCTGCGAGCGGCGGTGAGTGGTCTCGTGCTCGCGCCGGTGCTGGTGCCCTACGTGATCGTCGGGCTCGCGGTGTACGCCGCCTTCCTGCGACTGGGGCTCACGCAGACGGCGCTCGGGTTCGTGCTGGTGCACACCGCGCTGGCGGTGCCGTTCGTGGTGATCAACGTATCGGCGGCGCTGGTGAGCTTCGACCGCAGGCTCGAAATGGCCGCGTCGGGCCTGGGAGCCGGACGGTTGAGCACCTTCTTCCGCGTCACCCTGCCCATCATCGCGCCCAGTGTGCTGGCCGGAGCCCTGTTCGCTTTCATCACGTCGTTCGACGAGGTGGTGACCAGCATCTTCCTGGCCGGTCCGGAACTGACGACGCTGCCCGTGCAGATGTGGAGCGGAGTCCGGGTCCAGATCGATCCGACCGTCGCCGCCGTCTCGACGATGCTGCTGCTCGTCACCCTGGCCCTGTTCGCCTCGGTCGGTCTGGCACGCGCCCTGCGTAACCGCCGCCTCAACCGAGCCTGACCTTCTGCCAAAGGACACCACGCCATGAACAATCAGCTCGCAGAACTCGGCGGCGCAGGGACATCCATCGACATCGTCAACGTGGTCAAGCGCTACAGCGGCATGACCGCGGTCGACGACGTGAGCCTGCACGTGCGGCCCGGCGAGTTTCTCACTCTGCTCGGTGCGAGCGGTTCCGGGAAGTCGACGCTGCTCAACATCATCGCCGGCTTCATCGACGCCGACGCGGGGCGCATCCAGGTGGACGGCCGCGACCTCACCAGAGTGCCCTCACACAAGCGCAATCTCGGCATGGTGTTCCAGCACTACGCGCTGTTCCCGCACATGTCGGTCTTCGACAACGTCGCCTTCCCGTTGCGCCGCCGGGCGGTGGGCCGCAGCGAGGTCGTCCGACGGGTGCAGCAGGCCCTTGAGGTGGTGGAACTCGGCCACCTGGGCAAGCGGCGGCCCGCCCAACTGTCCGGCGGGCAGCAGCAGCGGGTGGCCCTGGCCCGTGCCATCGTCTTCCAGCCGCAGGCGCTGCTGATGGACGAACCGCTCGGCGCGCTCGACAAGCGGCTACGCGAACAGCTCCAGCTTGAGATCAAACGACTGCACCGGGAGCTGGGCACCACCGTCGTCTTCGTCACCCACGATCAGGAGGAGGCGCTGGCGATGTCCGACCGGATCGCGGTTCTGCGCGACGGCGCGCTGGTCCAGGTCGGCACACCCGAAGAGCTGTACGAGCGGCCGTCCAGCCGCTACGCCGCGGAGTTCCTCGGCGAGTCGAACATATTCGCCGGCCACAGTGACGGGCAGAAGTTCGTCGACGAGGCCTCGAAGGCGGTGTTCGCCATCGCGGACACGGCCCGCAGCGGCTCCGCGCTCGTGGTGCGGCCCGAGCACGTGCAGCTTGCCGAGCCCGGCACCGATCTGCCCGCCGAGGACAACGCCGTCGACGGGGTCGTCCGCGACGTGGTCTACCTCGGCAGCGGGCTGCGCGTCGAGATCACCCTTCCGGACGGTCGGAACCTGGTGGCCCGCGCCGCCACCCGGGGGCGGTTCACCCCGCAGCCCGGCCTCGCGGTGCTCGCCCACTGGCATCGCGAGCATTCGCTCGTCGTCCAGGACGACATCAATGGCGGGGACCGCGCCGCAAGCGTCAACTGACCTGGTCCCGTACGTCGACGGCCCTACCTGGGAGGGCCGTCCGCTGAACCCTGCAAGGAGGCACCATGACCCGCAGCATCCGTGACGGCATCGAACTGAGCGAGGAGCAGCGCGAGTTCGTCGCGCTCGCCCGTGACTTCGCCGAGCGGGAGATCCGCCCTCGTGCCCGTGAGGTCGACGAGGCCGACACCGAGTCCCCGCTCGACCTGTGGGCCAAGGCGGCCAGGGTCGGCCTGGCCTCGTACATGCTGCCGGCCGAGTACGGCGGCGGCGGTATCAGCGACCTGGTCACCCAGTGCCTGGTACAGCAGGAACTGTGTTACGGCGACATCGGCATCGGCAACTTCCTGACGTCCAGCGCGTTCTTCGCCGGGCCGGTACTGGAACTGGGCAACGAGGAGCAGCGCAAGCGTTGGCTCACCCCACTCGCCAGTCAGCAGCCGCCGGTCACCGCGGTCGCGGTCACCGAGCCCGGTGTCGGGTCCGACTCCGCCGCCATCCAGACACGGGCGGTGCGCGACGGCGACCACTACGTCCTCAACGGCCAGAAGACCTGGATCTCCAACGCCCCCTACGCGCAGTGGATCGTGGTGTTCGCGACCGTCGACCCCGCGCTGCGGGCGAGAGGCGTGACCGCCTTCCTCGTCGAGCGGGACACGCCCGGCGTCGTCATCGGAAATCCGATGAAGAAGCTGGGTCAGCGGGGCATCGTCAACGCCGAGGTCTTCCTCGACAACGTGCGGGTACCCGTCGGGCACCGGCTCGGCGCGGAGGGCAAGGGCTTCTACGGCCTGATGCGTACCTTCGACGCGTCCCGCATTCTGATCGGCGCCGGTGCGACCGGGCTGTCCCGGGCCGCGCTCGACGCGACGATCACGTACGCCCACGAGCGCGTCCAGTTCGGTAAGCCGATCATCGAGCACCAGGCCGTGGCGTTCCGGATCGCGGACATGGCCGCGCGGACGGACATCTCGCACCTGGTCACGATGCGAGCCGCCCGGCTGTTCGACGCTGGCGAGCACGTGGCGGCGGAATCGGCGATCGCGAAGGTCACCGCCTCGGAGAACACCACCTGGGTCACCAACGCCGCACTGCAGACCCACGGCGGCTGGGGCTACTCACGTGAGTACCTGGTGGAGAAATGGCTGCGCGACGCGAAGCTGGAGGAACTCGAGGAGGGCACCTCCGACATCCAGCGGCTGATCATCTCCCGCTCCCTGGCGCAGAAGAAATGAGCGCCTCGCTGTCGGTCTTCTCCGATCCCCGCTGCGTGGCCGTGGTCGGTGCCTCCAGCGACCCGGCGAAGTGGGGTTACTGGCTCGCTCGGGGCGCGATGCGTGGCGCCGACCGCCGCTCGGTGTACCTGGTGAACGGGAAGTCCCCGACGATTGAGGGAATTCAGTCCTACGCTTCGCTGCGCGACCTGCCGGAGCCTCCGGAACTCGTGGTGCTGTGCGCGCCCGCGGCCAGCATCCCGGCCGTGGTCGACGAGGCGCTGGCGCTGGGGGCCACAGGTTTCCTCGGTATCACCGCCGGGATCGATGCCGTACACGGCGAACCGGGCCTCGAACGCCGGCTGGCGGCCCGCATCCGCGCGGCAGGGGCCCGGCTGGTCGGCCCGAACTGCCTCGGCCTCTACGACGCCGAACACCAGCTCGAGCTCGCCTGGGGCAGCTTTCACCCCGGCAGCCTCGGCATCGTCTCCCAGTCCGGGCAGCTCGGTCTGGAGATCGCCGGCCTGGCCGCGCACGCCGGCCTCGGCGTCTCCCGATTCGTCTCGGTCGGCAACCAGGTCGACGTCACCGCGGCAGACCTGCTCGAAGACCTCGTCGACCATCAGCCGACCAAGGCGGTCGTGCTGTACCTGGAGAGCTTCGCCTCCGGGCGGGACCTCGTCGCCACCATGGCCCGGCTGCGCGCGGCCGGCAAACCGGTCGTGGT
The DNA here is from genome assembly GCF_053599855.1 of Micromonospora sp. NPDC005161. Classification (NCBI taxonomy): domain Bacteria; kingdom Bacillati; phylum Actinomycetota; class Actinomycetes; order Micromonosporales; family Micromonosporaceae; genus Micromonospora; species Micromonospora sp. NPDC005161. Next base: position 21,106 of record NZ_JBSFYQ010000020.1, on the reverse strand, counting down.
GCTCACCGTGGGTACCAGCGAGGCCAGCCGGATCGCGGCCCGCTCGCACACCGGAGCGCTGACCGTGTCGACCGACGTGGTTGCCGCCGCCTGCCGTGCCGCCGGAGCACTGCTCGTCGAGACCCCGGCGCAGGCCATCGACCTCGCGCATCTGCTCGTGGGCAGCCCGCTGCCGCGCGGCCACCGGGTCGCCGTCGTGAGCGACAGCGGCGGTCAGGGCGCCCTGGCCGCGGACATCCTGTGCCGCGAAGGGCTCACGGTGCCGCGATTGTCCCCGGCTCTCTCCGACGCGCTCGCGGCAGTCCTGCCAGCCGCCGCGGCGGTGGCCAACCCCGTGGACCTGGCCGGCGCCGGCGAGCAGGACCTGGACACCTATTCCCGGATTGTCGAGATGCTACTGGCCAGCGACGAGGTCGACGCCGTGGTGTTGTCCGGCTACTTCGGGTCGTACGGCTCGGACACCCCCGCACTGGTGGACCGGGAACTCGAGGTCGTCGAGATGCTGGCCGATTCGGTCCGCCGCCACGAACGGCCGGTCGTCGTGCACAGCATGAGCCATGACTCCGAAGCCGTGCAGTCCATGCGCGCTCAGGCGGTGCCCACGCTGCACACCATCGACGGGGTGGCCCGCTCCCTGGGACTCGCCGCCAACCTCTTCGACCGCGCCCCTGACCAGCTCAGGGAGGCCGCGCCCGCCGCCGTGACGGTGGGCGAGGCCGCGCTCTACCTCGACGGACGCGATCGCATCGCCCGGCACGGCGTGCCGTACCCGAGGGCGTCGGCCGTCGCGTCGGCGGACCACGTCCGCGTCGCCGCGGCGGCGATGACCGGGCCGTTCGTGCTCAAGGCTGACTGGCTGGAGCACAAGTCCGACGTCGGCGGCGTCGTCGTCGGACTGGCCGACGCCGAAGCGGCCGTCGCCGCGTTCACCGACATGTCCGGACGACTGGGTGCCGGCGGCTACGTACTCGAGGAGATGGACGTCCGGCCCGACGTGGTCGAGCTGATCGTCGGCGCCCGACGCGATCGGTCCTTCGGTCCCCTCGTGCTGGTCGGGCTCGGCGGCGTGCAGGCTGAGCTGTACCGCGACGTGCAACTCGCCCTGGCGCCGGTCAACGAGGGGCAGGCCAAGCGGATGCTCGAATCCCTGCGCGCCTACCCGATGCTGCAGGGCTGGCGGGGCCGCCCGCCGGTCGACGTCGACGCCGCCGCCCGGGTTGTCGCCGCCGTGTCCCGCCTGCTCGCCGAGGAACCAGACGTGGTGGAGTGCGAGGTCAACCCGTTGCGGGTAGCCCCCGACGGCGCTCTGGCGGTGGATGCTCTGGTGCTCACCGCGCTCCCCAGTGACGACGTGGCACCCGATCCGGTACTGACAGGAGCAAACCAATGATCGGCACATCGCCGTACAACGAATTCGTTGGCAAGGTCGCGCTGGTCACCGGCGGCGGTTCCGGCATCGGCCGGGCGATTGCCCTGCGGTACGCCGCCGGCGGTGGCGAGGTCGTGGTGCTCGGGCGCCGCCGCGAGCCGCTGGAGGAGACCGCCCGGATGGCCGAGAAGTACGGCGTCCGGGCCGGTGTGGCCTGCTGCGACGTGCGCGACCCCGATGCCGTGACCGCGGCGGTGGACCGGGTGGTGACCGACCACGGGCGACTGGACGCCCTGGTGAACAACGCGGCGGGCAACTTCGTCTGCCCGGCGGAGAATCTGTCGCCCAACGGCTGGCGAGCGGTGGTGGACATCGTCCTCAACGGCACCTTCTACTGCACTCGCGCCGCGGCCGCGCACATGCTGGCGGCGGGCGGTGGAGCGGTCCTCAACGTGATCGCCAGCTACGCCTGGCACGGCCATCCCGGCACCGTGCACAGCGCCGCGGCGAAAGGCGGCGTCCTCGCCATGACCCGCACCCTCGCCGCCGAGTGGGGCGCCCGCGGGATCCGGGTCAACTGCATCGCGCCGGGCCCCACGGAAACCGAAGGCGCCGGCGCGGCACTGTGGCCAACGGCCGAGGACCGGGCCCGGGTGCTCGGCAGCGTGCCAGCGGGTCGGTTCACCAGGCCGGAGGAGGTTGCCGAGTCCGCCGCGTTCCTCCTCGACGAGCGGCGCGCGGGCTACGTGACCGGCGACGTGCTCTCCGTCGACGGCGGCCAGTGGCTCGGCAAGGTCGTGTACGCCAACTCCTCCGCCGGGCGGTAGACCATGACGCAGATGACCGGTGGTCAGGCGCTCGTAGCCGCCCTCGTCGCCCACGGCGTCGACACCGTGTTCGGCATCCCGGGCACCCACAACCTGGAGATCTACCGCCACCTCGCCGAGCAGGGGGTACGGCACATCAGCCACCGCCACGAGCAGGGCGCGGGCTACGCCGCCGACGGTTACGCCCGTAGCACCGGCCGGCCGGGGGTGGCTGTCGTGACCAGCGGCCCGGCGGTGCTCAACGCGGCCGCCGCGGTCGGCCAGGCCTACTCCGACTCAGTGCCGGTGCTGCTGGTGTCGCCCGGCCTGCCGTTGCGCCATCCGGGCCTCGGCAACGGCCTCCTGCACGAGACCAGGGACCAGGGTGCCGCGTTGGCCGCGGTGGCCGCCGCGAGCATCCGGGCCGCCAGCGTCGCCGAGATCCCGATCGCGGCCGCCCAGGCGTTCGCCACCATGACGGCGGGTCGACCCCGACCCGTGCACCTCGAGGTGCCGCTCGACGTCCTCTCCGAGACCGGCGCGGTGGACATTCCCCGGCCCGTGCAGGTGCCCCGGCCGGCCCCACTGGCCGAACAGGTCACCGCCGCGGCGCACCGGCTGGCCGCGGCGCACCGACCGGTCATCCTCGCCGGCGGTGGTGCACGTCGGGCGGGGGAGGAGGTGCGACTGCTCGCCGAACTCCTCGGCGCTCCGGTGGTCACCACTACCAACGGTAAGGGAGTGCTGGCCGAGGACCACCCTCTCGCGCTCGGCGCCGGGATACACCTGCCGTCGGTGCGTGACCTGGTGGCCGAGTCCGACGCGGTACTCGCCGTCGGTACCGAGCTCGCACCCTCGGACCTGTGGAACGGTCCCCTACCGCTCAACGGCCGGCTGATCCGGGTCGATGTCGATCCCGTCGGCGCGGTCACCAACGCCGTACCGGACATCGTCCTGATCGCGGACGCGGCGCCCGCGGTGCGTGCGCTGCTGGCGGCTCTCCCGGCGACCAGCACCGACCCGGCGGCCGTCGAAACCGCCCGCCGGTGGCGGCAGCGCAAGCTCAAGGAGGCGCGGACCGAGGGAGCGGAATGGCTACCGGTCATTGAGGCGCTCGCCGCCGCGCTGCCCCGTGACGCGGTGGTCAGCGCCGACAGCGCAATGGTCTGCTACTACGGCGCGCTGGCCAACCTACCGACCTACCGGCCCTCATCGTTCCTGTACCCGACCGGATACGGCACCCTCGGCTACGGGCTTCCCGCCGCGGTTGGGGCCAAGGTCGGACACCCGGACCGGCCGGTCGTCGCCCTGCTCGGCGACGGCGGCGTCATGTTCACCGTCGCCGAACTCGCCACCGCCGCCGCCCTCGGCCTGCCGCTGCCGGTCGTCGTCGTCGACAACAGCGGCTACGGCGAGATCCGCAATGAGATGGTCGATCGCGGTGATCCCGTGCACGCGGTCACGTTCACCGCACCGGACTTCGCCGCCCTCGGCCGTGCCCTCGGCTGCCACGGGGTCACCCTCGACGACCCCGGCACGCTGACCGCCGCGGTCCGCGAGGCCCTCGCCGCCGACCGGCCCACGGTGATCCACCTCAAGCACCACGACCCCGCCGCCGCCATCGCCTCCGAAGGACCACTCGCATGAGCTCGCTACTCGAGATCACCTGGACAGACCCCGTCACGTCGCGGAAAGGCTACGTGGTGATCGACACCCTGGTCCGCGGCCTGGCCAGCGGCGGCCTGCGACTGCGCGACGGCTGCACCCTCGACGAGGTTCGCGGCCTGGCCCAGGGCATGACCCGCAAGGAGTCGCTGGTCTACGACCCGGCCGACCGCTACCTCCCGCTGGGCGGGGGTAAGGGCGGCATCGACATCGACCCCGGCGACCCGGAGGCACCCGAGGTTCTACGCCGGTTCCTCGCCGCGGTACGTCCGATCGTCAAGGAGCAGTGGAACACCGGCGAGGACTTCGGGCTACGCCAGGAGACCCTCGACAAGGTCGCCGCCGATCTCGGTCTGGCCTCCACCGTGGAGGCCGTGTTCGCCATCCTCCCGGACGCCGACGCCGCACGGCAGCGGCTGGCCGAGGCGTTCGCCGTCAACGTGGACGGCATCTGCCTGGCCGACCTGGTCGGCGGGTACGGTGTCGCCCAGGCGTGCCTGGTGACCGCCGAACGCATGGGCCTGGACCATGAGCGGGTGACCGCCGTGGTGCAGGGCTTCGGCTCGATCGGCGGTGCGGTCGCCCGTTATCTGGCCGCCGCGGGGGTCCGGGTCATCGCGGTGGCGGACCGGGACGGGCTGATCCGCAACGACGCCGGCCTGGACGTCGAACTGCTCCTTGGCGCCCGCGACGGTCTCGGCGTGATCGACCGGGCGGTGCTTCGCCCGGAGGACCGCACCGGCCCGCGTGAGGCCTGGCTCGACGTCCCGTGCGACCTGCTGGTCCCGGCGGCGATGTCGTACGTCATCACCGAAGCCGACACATCCCGCATCAAGGCCAGGGTGGTGGTCGAGGGTGCCAACATGCCCACCCTCCCGGAGGCGGAGGCCGCCCTGGTGACACGGGGCATCCCGGTCGTCCCCGACTTCCTGGCGAACGTGATGACCAACGCGTGGTGGTGGTGGATCGTCTTCGGTGACATCGAGCCGACCGCCGCCTCGTCCTACTCGAAGATCGACAGCACCATGCGCCGGCTGGTCGAGGCCGTCAGCGCCGAGGCCGATCGCACCGGCCGCACCCTGCGTGCATGTGCCCTGCAACTGGCGCGGCGCAATGCCGAGGCGGTGACCGAGCGCGCCGGAGTGACCGGGTGAGCCGCGCGGAGTGGCACCGGGCGGAGGTGTTCGTCGGTGGCCGTTGGCGGCCCACGCGTGACGGACGGACCGTCGCGGTCGACAACCCGGCGAGCGAAGAGCCCATCGGCGCCGCCGCGGATGCCGGCGTGGGTGAGGTCGACGATGCGGTCGCCGCGGCCACGGCGGCCTTCGTCGACTGGTCGACCAGACCGGTCGACGAGCGGGTAGACCTGCTCACCAGCTGGCTGAAGGTGCTCGATGCGCGGCGGGACCTGCTGGTCGAAACCACCATCGCCGAGGTCGGCGCGCCCCGGACGGTCGCCGAGCAGGCGCACGTCGACAGCGGCCTCGCGGTTCTGTCGGGCTACCTGACCACGGCGCCGGACGTGGTGTGGCAGGAGCGGGTAGGCAACTCGCTGGTGCTGCGGGAAGCGGCCGGGGTCGCCGCGTGCATCACCCCGTGGAACTACCCGCTCTACCAGGTGCTGGCCAAGGTCGGTGGTGCACTCGTGGCGGGCAGCACCGTCGTACTCAAACCCGCGGAGCTGACCCCGCTGTCGGCGTACCTGCTCGCCGACGCCGCCGCGGACGCTGGCCTGCCACCCGGCGTGTTCAACCTGGTGCCCGGGGCGGGCCGGGTGGTGGGGGAGGCCCTGGCCGGCCATCCCGGAATCGACGTGCTGTCCTTCACCGGGTCGACCGCTGTCGGCGCCCGCGTGTCGGCGCTGGCCGCACCCACCATCAAGCGGGTCTGCCTCGAGCTGGGCGGGAAGTCGGCGAGTGTCGTACTGCCCGGTGCGGACCTGGCCACCGCCGTGACGGCCACCGTCGAGTCCGCGATGCTGAACTCCGGCCAGACCTGTAGCGCCTGGTCGCGGCTGCTGGTGCCGGCCGACCTGCTGGCCGATGCGGTCGTCCTGGCCGGACAGGCCGCGGCGCGCCTCGTCGTGGGAGACCCGACCGCCGCCGCCACAGCCATCGGACCGGTCGTCTCCGCCGCCCAGCGGGACACCGTCCTGGGTTTCGTGGCCCGGGCAGTCGAAGCCGGTGCCGTCGTCGCGGCAGGCGGGCACACGCGACCCGACGGCCTCGACCGGGGCCACTACGTGCGGCCCACGGTGCTCACCAACGTGCGGCCCGACGCGGAGATCGTCCTCGAGGAGGTGTTCGGCCCGGTCCTCACTGTGCAGGGGTACGACAGCGAGGCCGAGGCCCTGGCGATGGCCAACGCCACGGCGTACGGCCTCGCCGGGGCGGTGTGGGCCGCCGACGAGGACCGCGCGCTCGCCTTCGCCTGTCGCATGCGAACCGGCCAGGTCGACATCAACGGCGGGACCTTCAACCCTGTCGCGCCGTTCGGTGGCTACCGCAGGTCCGGCAACGGCCGGGAGTTGGGCCGGTGGGGCATCGAGGAGTTCCTGGAGACCAAGTCGGTGCAATGGTGACAGCGCAGGCGGTCACGCCCGGACCGCCGCACCGACGAGCGCTCAGCTCCGCAGCGCTGGCGCTGGTCGGGGTCACCGTGATCTGGGGCTCCACGTTCTCGTTGTCGAAGGACCTGCTCACCCGGATCGCGGTCACCGACTACCTCGCGCTGCGCTTTCTGCTCGCCGCGCTGGTGGTGGGGTTGGTACGCCCGAGGGCGATCCTGCGGCTGGACCGGCGTGGCGCCCTGATCGGCATCGCGCTGGGCCTGGTCTACTGCGCCGGTCAACTGCTGCAGTTCGTCGGCCTGAAGCACACCGCCGCGACCGTCTCGGCCTTCGTCGTGTCCATGTACGTCGTGTTCACGCCGCTGCTCGGCGCGCTGCTGCTGCGGGTACGCCCGGACCGGCTGACCGTGCTGGCAACCGTTGTGGCTACGGCCGGAGTGGCGGCGATGTCGTTACGGGGCTACGCCTTGGGCTTCGGTGAGGTGCTCACCATGGTGGCGGCACTGCTGTACGCCGTCCACATCCTCGCCCTCGGCCACTGGACGTCGGCGGGTACGGCCTACCCGCTCACCTTCGTGCAGCTGCTCACCATGGGAGTCTGCTTTCTGGCGATCGGGGCGGCGGACGGCCTGCACGGCCCACAGTGGGGCGACCTGCTGTCGTTCCTCTACCTGTCAGTCGTTGCCGGAGCGGTCGCGATGCTGGTGCAGACGTGGGCGCAGGCGCACGTGTCCGCGGCCCGGGCGGCGGTGCTGATGGTGCTGGAACCGGTATGGGCGGCGTTCTTCGGGTTCGCGCTGTGGGGCGAGACCCTCGACCTACGCGGCGTCGCCGGCGGGTCCCTGGTACTGGTCGCGATGCTGCTTGTGGTGACGACCCGTCGACCGGCGCCGGGACCGCCGGCAGCGTCCACGTTCTCGTCGCGACGGCGACCGGGCGCTGCCCGCGCGCCTCGTCAGACACCGCCGGGGCGGCAGCTGGAAGGTAGGAGACCATGACGGGCCAGGCCACTGTCGAGCCCGCCCGCAATCTGCGACCGCCGCCAGGGGACGAAACCTGACCGACGTGGTTTCCCGACCGCCACCGAGGGCTGATCGTGGTTCGAACTTCGGCGTGGACGCAACCTGGTGGTCGCCCGGACCCGTCGAGCTTGCGGAGGAGGGAGCCTCGATGGTGGATGCCGAGCATGAGTTCGTGGAGTACGTGTCAGCGCGACTGCCGAGCCTGCATCGGACCGCGTTTCTGATGTGCGGCGACGCGCATCTGGCCGACGACGTGGTACAGCAGACGATCACGGCGTTGTACGTGAACTGGCGGCGGGTGAGCCGGGCCGACAACGTCGACGCGTACGTGCACCGGATGCTGGTCCACAAGCTCGTCGACGAGAAGCGGTTGGGCTGGGCGAAGATCCGGCTGCTGGGGTCGGTGCCAGCTCCAGAGCGCCCGCCGGTCACCCCGCAGGACGAGCTGGCCGAGCGGGACAGCCTCGTCGCCGCGCTCGCCCACCTCCCCCGGGGCCAGCGCACCGTGCTGGTCCTGCGGTTCCTGCGCGACCTGTCGCTGGCGGACACAGCCGCCGCGATGGGCTGCTCCGAAGGCAACGTGAAGTCGCAGACGGCTCGGGCGCTGGCAGCGGTCCGCCAGGTGCTCGGCGTCACCGAGATGTCCGGGAGGAACGCGAGATGACCACGTTGGACGACCAACGAATCGCCGAACTGCTGCGATCGGCGCCGGTTCCCGAGCCGAGGGTTGACGTCGGCCGCGCCATCCGCGACGGCCGGCGTCGCCGCCAGCGCCGCCGCGTCGGCGGGATCGCCGCGGTATCGGTGCTGGCCGGGCTCGGCGTCGTCGGCGCGGTCCAGCTCACCGGCGCCGCCGGTGGGCCGGCTCCGACCACGCCGGCCCTCGCAGACTCACCGGCCGGGACCAGGTCGACCGCTCCGGTCTCACCGGTCACCTGCGAGGCGTCGTGGTTGCCGCAGCCGATCGACGGTTCGGTCGCGGTGGCGAACGGCGTCGACCCGACCGGCCGGTACATCGTCGGCGACATCGGCACCGGGCAGGAGGACGGGCGGGTCGTCCGGTGGACCGACGGCCAGGCTGGCGTCCTGCCGGCCAAGGCGCGGCACGCGGCCGCGGTCAACGCTGACGGCGTCGTGGTCGGCACCAACGGCGACGGCACCGGTTGGGTCTACCGGGATGGAAAGCTGCGCTTCCTGGCCACCCCGCCCGGCTACCACGCGGTCCTCGTGCACGCGGTCAACGGCCGGGGCGACATCGCCGGCACCGCCAGCGGAGCCGGCGACTCGCACCACGCCGTGCTCTGGTCGGTGGACCGCCCGCAGGAGTACCGACTCGTCGGACAGCCGGGATCCACCGCGACCGGCATCACCGAGGACGGCACTGTCGTTGGCGCGATGGGCCAACTGCCCTACCGGTGGACGCCGCAGGGCCGCGGGGCGGCGCTCGCGGTGCCCGACGGCTACCCGCGCGCCTCGGTCGACTCGGCGCACGGCGAATGGGCGATCGGCATGGTTCCGGGCGGGCAGCAGGGCGGCGCCGTGCAGATGCTGCCGGTACGTTGGAATCTCACGACCGGGGCGGTGAGCCTGCTGCCGTTCCCCGGGGCGGCCGGCATCGCCGGCAACGGCGACCTGCTGGTCGGCGACGGCGCACCGCTGGTCGTCGCCCCGGACGGCACGTCCCGCCGGTTGCCGGGTCGGCCCGAGGTCCGGGCGACCGAGGCGGGCACGTACACGGCCAATGGGATCAGCGACGACGGTCTGACCGTGGTCGGCGCGGTCTACGAGAACCAGGTGTACCGGCCGCTGGTGTGGCGCTGCCACCGCTGAAGGTCGCGCGCTCGGTCCCTGCCGCCGGCACTGGTGTCGGCTGCGGCGGCCGGGGACCGAGCACGCCTGGCACCATCTGTGGCAGCATCGGGTGGACGAAGAAGGAGCATGCATGGCACCGGGGCGAGTGTTGGTGATCGGTCTCGATCCCGTCCGGATTCCTGGCTGGGATCCCGAACCGGTCGTAGCGGCGATCGCGCGCGGCCAGGCCCGTTTCGCTGATCATGGCATCGAGGCCGACATGTGCCTGGTGGTACCCGACGAGAACGCCGAGGGAGCGATCGTTGAGGCCCTGACCGAGAAGGACTACGCCTGCGTGGTGGTGGGGGGCGGTATCCGCAAGCATGAGCCTCTGCTCGAGTTCTTCGAGAAGGTGGTCAACCTTGTTCGGCAGCACGCGCCCCGGGCGGCGATCGCCTTCAACAGCAGCCCTGAGGACACTGCCGATGCCGCGCTGCGGTGGCTGCGGTAGGCAACGCGTGGAGTAATTCGAGGCGATCCGCTCGGCCCAGCCTTCGGTGGCGATGGCAGCGATGGCGGCGTGCGGCCGATGAGTGCCGTCGGCGGGCCGTTGCAGGCGCTTAACTTCGGTGAAGCCGGCGCGCGTCAGTCGCTCCGAGAGCTCGTCGACGGGCCAGCGATAGGCGGTCACGACCTTGTGGTCGAAGGCCGCGACCTCGTCACAGTCGAAGAAGCCCAGCACCAACGTTCCGGACGGGGCCATGGCTCGCCCGTACCTGCTCCACGGTCACCGGGTGACTATAGGAACCATCTCGGATGCGCGCCGAGGGGTACGGTCGTGTGCTGCCCCGGGGCGCAGCTGCCTCGCCCCCCTGTGCCGGTCACCTAGTGTTCGGCGCATGACAGAGCGACGTTCCATCCTCAGCGGCTCGACGTTCGAGGAGCAGATCGGCTATGCCCGCGCCGTGGTCGATGGCGACTGGGTGCATGTGTCCGGGACGACCGGCTTCGACTACGCCACCATGACGATTTCCGACGACGTGGTGGAGCAGGCCGAGCAGTGCCTGCGCAACATCGATGCCGCGCTGACCGAGGCGAAGTGCACCTTCGCCGATGTGGTCCGGGTGCGCTATCTGCTGCCCGAACGGGCCGACTTCGAGCCCTGCTGGCCGACCTTGCGTCGCGCCTTCGGCGAGGTCCGGCCAGCCGCCACGATGCTCGTGTGCGGCCTCGCCGACCCTCGGATGAAGATCGAAATCGAGGTGTACGCACGGCGAGCCACCAGGTAGCGGCCCGCACACCAGGCCTGGGGCAACGGGAGGCGTCGTCGAAGTGTCCGACCAGCCCATCCACGAGCAGGCGGCGGGACGCTCCGCGGAACGTTGGCTCCACCGGCCGCTGGTCCTGCACCGGCCCAGATTAGTGCTCAACAATGTCTGACGAGGTCAGCGAGTTGGACCAATTCACGGCACGATTCAGCTGATCGGCGGTGCTCCGCCTTGGCCCCTTCTGGGAAGCGGAGGTCAGACCAGGAGCCGCTCTCGCATCTTCGCACCCAGGTTGATCGCACCTACCACCCGAGGGCCGGTCGGGTCATGAACGTCGAGGGTGTTGTTGCGGCGCATCAGCTCACGGACCGGAGGTGGCAGCCGGGGAGGGTCGTCCATGGTTGCGAGGACCTGCCCGGCGGTCGAGATCAGTCGATCGGCCAGGGCGGCGGCGTCGGTGTCCACCCGCACCCGCCCGTACTCCCAACCGGCGGTGGTGAGGTCGAGCACCTCGAACACGCGGGTCACGAGTGGGTTCGGGTCGGTCACCCGGTCGAGCCGCCCCGCTTGGTCGCCGACGACGGCGACCGCGGCGGCCACCTGCGCGTACGGGTGGAAGCCGCACGGCAACGCGAACAGTGGCCACCGCAGGGCCGGGCCGGCCTCCTTCCACAGCGGCCGGGAGTTCCGGCGGTGCACCAGGAGTCGCCGGCCCGTCCGGCGGTGTATGTCGTGGGCCTGGGCCTGCAGGTCCGCATGGGCCTCGTCGGCGACCTGGCTCACGATCCGGGCTGCCACCACCAAGCCGTCGTCGCCCTTCAGCAGTGCGGTGACCGCTTCGACCTGCTCGGGAAACCGGATCTGCGCGTGGGCGCCGTACCGGTACTGGACGTCCCGTAGCAGCGCCTGCTGCCGCTCGGGATCAAGCTGGACCCGCCCGCCGCCCAGCAACCGCCGCAGCCACCGCATTTCGCCTCGTTTCAGCAGAGCCGTCCCGGACCGCGGCAATGCTAGTGCGTCGGGCCTCCCTCGCATTGGGACGGGGTGGGATGAATGGTCTCTGACCATGTTGGCGGTGTACGCCCGCCCGGCCGGCGAGCTCGTGACCTGCACGGGGCGTATGACTCTGTCTCTGAGCACGGCTACCTAGGCGCCGTGCCGTCCCGTCATGCGAGGGTGGTGGTCATGCGTCGACTGCTACCGCAGCTGCTGATCGTGCTCGCTGTTGCCGTGGCCTGCGCCGGGCCGAATGCCCAGCCGGGTCGTCCGGACCGGTCGGCCGCAGAGCCAGCGCCCACCTCGCTGCTCGCCGACGGCAGCGTCCCGTGGGCTGACCTGAAGATCACGGCGGAGGACCTCAACGGGCGCCCGGCCGGAGCACGGGTCCCGGCAGCCGCAAGCAAGCCGTGCCGGGCGCAGCAGCTGTCCGGCCGACTCGTCCGCTGGACGCGGCCCGGAAACGGCGGTGAGACACCCCGCGGCAGGGATGCCGCCATCGGCAAGCTCATCGGAGAGGTGGACGTGCAGAACTCGTCGACGGTCGAGTGCACGTTGCAGGGTGAAGTGCCCACCACCATGCTCGCTGACGGCCGTGAAATTCCCATGCTCTACGAGCACGGCATCAACGGCGAGGCTCGGGCCCGGGTCGTCGCCGTGCCTGCCGGTGGCCACGCCAGCCTGCGCCTGGACTGGTCCGGGCCGTTCTGCCAGCCGACTGACGGGACGCTGGAGCTTGCGATCCAGGTGCCGGACGGCGGCGGCACGTTACACGCACCCATCACCGCGGACGACCGCCCCGGCTGCCAGCGGGGCGAGGGGGTCAATCCCAACGCGCGGGCGACGCTGTACGCGAGCGGGTTCACCGAGCCGGTCGCGGCGTCGAGGCCCCCATCCTCGCCACTCGACCAGCTCACCGTCACTGTCGCGGGGCCGCCAGCCGCCGCGGCCGGGTCGCGGCTCACCTTCCGCGTGACACTCGGCAACCCGACCGGTGGCCCGCTCGCGCTGGACCCTTGTCCGGGCTATCTGATGGAACGCTTCTCCCTCGGCGATGCGACGAATGAGGCCGTGAACACGTCCCAGCTGTACCGGCTGAACTGCCGTCCGCTGACCCAGATCCCCGCCGGCGGCACCGCCGTGTTCGAAATGGTCGCCGAGGTGCCGGCCTCCATGCACCCGGGGCGGGAGCTGACGGTCACGTGGAAGCTCTACCTGCCGCACTACGTGCAGCGCGGCAACCAGGTCGGCGCCTTCAGCCTGAAAGTCGCCTGAGCACGGGTGAACGCACCGGCAGGGAAGCGCAGGCTCCGCCGCAGCGGAAGCTGCCCGGGCGGCAATTCAGTCAACTAGCGTTCCCGTGACGGTCATGGATGCGCACCGGCTGGTCGCCGACGGCGCCAGCGACGGCAAGGTCACCGTCGACATCGACGGCTGAACGAGGCCGACCCGACGGTGCAGGACCAGGTGTATTGATCGACAAATGCCGTTGCACTGCGACAGCCGCATACCATGTGTGGTTATGACACGTCGAGCCGCGATGGCCGGCATTCTCGCGGGAACACTGCTTCTTCTGGGTTGCTCGGCTGGCGCGCGGACGGGAAGCGAACCCGCCCCGGTGCCGACCGTCAACGTTGAGGCCGCCACGACGGCCAAGGCGATCGACCTGCTGCGGGCAGGTACGAAGTTCATCGATCACACGAGCTTTCGCGTCGACGTCGACATCGCGAGTCAGGTCACGTCACTGCTGCACGCCGACAACGTCAACAAGCGCGCCGACGCCACGCTCTCGACGTTCGGCCGGATCACCGAGATCCGGATGATCGACAACGACGTCTACATGAAGACCGACGTGGACCTGCCGGGTGTCGGCCACGAATGGATGACCCTCGACCCGGCCCGGGTGCCGTCAGCCTTCGCCCTGAGCTTCGCCCCAGGCAAGAACGACCCCGGCGGCTCGGCCCGCCTCATCAACGCGATCGTCACCGCACGAGCAGACGGCTCGCACATCACCGGGACGATCGACGTGACCCGGATCGGCGCCGGCAACGGGATCAACTTCAACCCCGGCCCTGGTGGCACGTTTCCCGACAGCGCGCGCAGCCACGCGTTCCGCGCAACGCTGGACACCGAGGGTCGGCTGGTCAGTTTCCTGATCCCAGCCGCCAGCGGGATGCCGAACGCGTCCCTTCGCTACAGCGACTTCGGCGCGGCCATCGACGTCACGCGGCCGCGAGGCGCCCCCGACGCCCCCGACGCCCTGTATCCCCAGCTGGGCATGGGCGGCTGACCATCGGTCAGGCTCCGCGGGTGTGGGAAGGTGGCTCATGCCCGTGAACAGGTACCACCTCAGAGCTTCGGTCGCCGTGTCCGACATACGAAAGGCGGTCGCCTTCTACGAAGGCAAACTGGGCCTCCAGGCGCTGCGGTCCGGCCCCAGTGCCACCATCGCCGACGGCAGCCGTGTCTATGGATCTGGTGGCGGGCCGGCGCTGAACGTGTACCAGTCGGTCACTGCCGGGAAGACCTCCGCGACACTCGCGACGTGGTACGTCGACGACATCGACCAGATCGTTGACGAGCTCACCTCGGCCGGCGTCGAGTTCACGCGCTACGACCAGTTCGCACACGACGCCAAGGGGATCACCGCTCGGGCCGGCGGTGGACGTATCGCGTGGTTCCAGGACCCGGACGGCAACACCTTCGCCCTCGAAGCCGACGTCTGACTCCTTCCCAGCGCAGGCCGGTGGCTCGGGGGACCAGGAGGCTCGGGTAGTTTCCTGTCATGAGTGACGACACTTTCCGCTCGGTGGAGATCGAGCGCACCGGTCTGGGGAACTATGTCGCCCGGAACATCCGCGGCGGTTCGCTGTCGTTGGGCACGGGCGAGGACGCCAGCTTCACGCCGGTGGAACTGCTGCTGGCTGCCATCGGCGGCTGCACCGCGGTGGACGTGGACCACATCACCAGCCGCCGCGCCGAGCCGACCCGGTTCTCCGTCGACGTCACGGGTGACAAGATCCGGGACGAGGCCGGCGGAAACCGGATGCAGAACCTCAGGGTCGAGTTCACCGTGACGTTCCCGGTGGGCGCGGACGGCGACAGGGCCCGCGAGGCGCTGCCCCGGTCGCTGCAGCAGTCGCACGAACGGTTGTGCACCGTCTCCCGTACCGTCGAACTTGGCACTCCCGTCTCGATCGTCGAGGCTGCCGGACCCGACGAGGAATGAGGTTTCCGGGCGGACGAGCGGACGTCCGTTCCTCACGTCACCCGCGCCACGCGACGCAGCGCAGGTGTCAGTTCGGAGCGCGCAGCCCCGCTAGCACCAGTCTGCCCAGCCGTCGAATCAACACTGCGCTTCTCTCCGGCGGCAGAGCCCGGAAGGACGCGATCGCCAGGAGGCCAGCCCGGACGTCGTCGACCGTGACACCTTCGCGGAGAACTCCCGCGGCGTGTGCCCGTCCGACGAGCGTTTCGAAGGCTGCTGAATGCTCTTTCCGTTCCCGTCTGAACGCGAGCCCGGCTTCGTGTGATCCGAGCAGCGCCTCGTTGAGCCCTCGGTCCTGTACCTGTCGGTCCGCGAACCGCAGAATCGTGCCGGAGAGCGCCCGCCACGGGTCCGGGTCTGCCAGCGCCTGACGCATCTCGGCACCGCACACGGCGACCCGCTCGGAGAGCACCGCCGTGATGAGGTCCGCCCGGGTCGGGAAATGCCGGTAGACGGTCGCGATGCCAACCGACGAACGGCGAGCCACCTCCCGGACGGGTACCTCGAGCCCACCCTCGGCGAACGCTTCGCGCGCCGCGGTCACGACGCGTTCGCGGTTGGCCCGAGCGTCCGAGCGCTCGATCCGAGACATCCGTTGTCCCTGCTCTCTCACTTCGACCGCATCTGGAACACCTGCTCCGTTTCGTCGTTACGGTACTGCGGAGCCGGACCCTCCGGCCAGGGAAGGAAGCGGTGTTCGCACTTCAGTTCCATCAGTTTGGCGGCCCCGAGGTTCTCCAGGTGGGTAGCGCCGACATGCCTCACC
The DNA here is from genome assembly GCF_053599855.1 of Micromonospora sp. NPDC005161. Taxonomy (NCBI): domain Bacteria; kingdom Bacillati; phylum Actinomycetota; class Actinomycetes; order Micromonosporales; family Micromonosporaceae; genus Micromonospora; species Micromonospora sp. NPDC005161. The sequence continues at coordinate 5,586 of NZ_JBSFYQ010000020.1, read as the reverse complement.
CCGGCGCTGGCGAGATCCGCGTGCGGGTCAGAGCGGGCGGACTCTCGCCGGTCGATCTCGGCCTCCGGTCCGGGGCCACCCCGATGAGCACACGATTGTCGCTACCGCACATTCCGGGCGTCGACGCGGCCGGAGTCGTCGACGCGGTCGGACCGGGTGTCACGGGTGTCGGCGTGGGCGACGACGTGTTCGGCACGGTGAACGTCGCCCGGCTCGGCGGCGCCCACGCCGAATTCGCGGTACTGCGGCTCTGGGCGCACAAGCCTGCCTCGATGCCGTGGGCACAGGCCGGAGCCGCAGGATCGAGCATCGAAACCGCCACCCGGGCCCTCGACCTCCTCGACCTGCGGGACGGAATGACCATCGTCGTCGACGGTGCCGCCGGCGGTGTCGGCAGTGTCGCCGTGCAACTCGCCGCCGCACGCGGCGCGCACGTCATCGGGACCGGACGGTCCGACAACCACGCCTTCATCACCGAGTTGGGCGCCACCCCGACCACGTACGGCCCGGGACTTGCGCACCGCATCCCCGCACTCGGCGTGACCAGGGTCGACCGCGCTCTCGACATCGCCGGGGCGGGCTCGCTCCCGGAACTGATCGAGATCACCGGGACACCCGAGAAGGTGGTGACCCTCGCCGACTTCGGCGCGGCCCGGCACAACGTCCGCATCTCGACCGGACAGCTCGGAGGCGAACCCGACGGACGCCACGGCCTTGCCGAGGCGGCGGCACTGTTCGTTGAGGGCCGCTTCCGGATGCCGATCGAGGCCGTGTTCACCCTCGATCAGGCTGCCGCCGCGCATACCGCCGCAGGCGAAGGCTCCCGCCGCGGCAAGATCGCCATCATCGTCAGCGACGACCGGGCGGACATCTGACGATCCGCAGGCGGCGGACGAGATCACGGGCTGTCGCCGACTTCGACAGACCCTAACGGGCTGGCAGCGGTGCGACCGGACGGACCGAGGTGAACTGGGCGTGCTCGTACCGGTGCCGGAAAGCAGCAATAGCCACTCGTCGCAGCCCTGCCACGGGTAGAGGTCGGCGGTGCCGCCGCGCACGGTCCGGTGCCCGTCGCCGGTGCGTGGTCGGGCGTCCGCGGGCGCGCCCGCGAAACCGGGGATCCATACGTCGGCGCAGATCTCACTCGCCGGGCCGAACGCGGCCAGGCCGAACGCGTTCTCCCCGGCCGCCGTCCGTTCCTCATCGCACAAGCGCCGAACGCTAGCAACTCGACCGCCGACCGTACCGTGCGTGCACGGGTCGGCCGCCGGCTCGATTGGGGGAGTGGGCGCGGCAGGGGTGGGCTGAATGGTCCGGGTGGCAGGACCGTCACCACTGGCCGACGGCTCAGCGAGGCCGGCGTGGCGATGCCCAGCCTTGCTGTTGCAGCCGTTCGATGCCGTCGAGGAGCAGGTCGAGCGCGAACTCGAACTCGAACTGGTCGTCACAGCCCTGCCCGAGGACGGACGCGTCGTCGTGGGACGCCGCCATGGCGATCTCCGCGACGTGTGGGAATCTGGCCGCGATCTCCGGGGGTAGGGCCGCCGGTGGCTCCGGGGTGGTCGTGCCGGACCGGCCGGCGCGCCGGGCGGCGTCGAACAGCTCCTGGCTGAAGCCCAGGATCCGGCTGCCCATCGCGTGCATGACGTGGTGCGCGAGGTCCACGGAGAACCCGCCGGCCCGGAACGTTCCGATCATCGAGTCGAGGTAGGACAGGATGGCCGGCGTCGCCATGTTCCGCGACTCGATCGCGAGCGGCGCCCAGGGGTGGCGCTGCAGCACCTGCCGCGCCGAGAGGATGCGCTGGCGGACCGTGAGCTTCCAGTCGGCGTCGGGCACGGGCGGGGCGATCTCGCCGACGACGACGTCGATCATGCCGTCGAGCAGTTCGTCTTTGTTGGCCACGTGCTTGTAGAGGGCCATCGGCACGACGCCCAGTTCCTGAGCGAGGTTGCGCATGCTGAGGGATTCGATCCCGGCCCCGTCGGCTAGCGCGACGGCGGCGTGCAGGACCCGGTCCCTGCTCAGCGGCGTCCGGCGCAGCGTCTCAGCCTGCTCAGCCATCTCGCTCCTCATCGTTCGGCGGCCGCTTGAACCATAATCCTCTTGACAGGTGTACGGCGTACACCTACCTTGTTTCTAAGGGTGTACGCCGTACACCCGGGGAAGGGGAGAAAGATGAAGGCGATCGTTCAAGACCGCTACGGCCCGCCGGAGACGCTCACGCTCGCGGAGGTGGACGCGCCGGTGCCTGCTCCCGACGAAGTGCTCGTGCGGGTGGAGGCCGCCGCGCTCAACGCGTACGACTGGCATGCCATGCGTGGTGACCCCCGGATGGCGCGGCTGGCCATGGGCCGATCAAGGCCCCGAGCACGCATCCGCGGCCGCGACTTCGCCGGCCGGGTTGAGGCCGTCGGCAAGCATGTTCGACAGGTGCGCCCGGGTGACGCCGTCTTCGGCGACCTCGGTGACGCCAACGGCGCGTTCGCCGAGTACGTGTGCGTACCCGAGACCCTTGTCGCGCCGCAGCCGGCGAACCTGACGCCGCAGCAGGCGGCCGCCCTGCCACTGGCCGGCATCACCGCGCTCATGGGCCTGAGCGGTGTCGGGCAGGTCGAGTCGGGCCACCGCGTTCTCATCAACGGGGCCTCCGGCGGCGTCGGCACCATGGCCGTCCAACTGGCCAAGACGCTCGGAGCGACCGTGACCGGTGTGTGCAGCACCCGCAACGTCGACCTGGTCCGCTCCCTCGGCGCCGACCACGTCGTCGACTACACCCAGGACGACTTCACCCGCGACATCCGCCGCTACGACGTCGTGTTCGACCTGGTCGGCAACCGCTCACTCACCGCGCTCCGGCGGGTGCTGACCCCGACCGGGACGCTGGTGCTCTCCGGCGGCGGCGTGTACCGCGGCGGGAGCCTCATCGGACCGGTCAAGCTCATCGCGCGGGGGCGGCTGCTGGCACCCTTCGTCCGACACCGCATCGTCATCCTCACGGCGGCACCCAGCCGGCAGCACCTCGACACGCTCCGCGCGCACGCCGAGACCGGCCGCCTCACCCCGGTCATCGACCGCACCTATCCGCTGCACGAGGTGCCCCAGGCCATGCGATACCTCGAAGGTGAACACGCGCGGGCGAAAGTCGTCATCACCGTCTGACGTGCGCGCCGGCGGGCATCGACGGGTCGTCGGATCGGCGGCCGGCGCAACCCGGGTCGGGCCGTCCATCGCCGATCCCATCCCTCTGTCACGCCACAGCCCTGTCGGTCCTCGCCGCCTCGAGCAGCGCGGCGAGTGGCCGAGGCAGCGCACCCCGGCCGATTGCCGCCTCGGCGAGCAGTCGTGCGTAGCGCAGATTGCGACGCGCGCCGCTGCGGAGGAACCGCCACATCTGCCGCTCGGGTTCCTGGCCGCGCCAGGCGGGTTGGTTCTGCAGCGAGCGGAACGAACCCAGATCGCCCTGCGAGTCGAACAGGGCTTCCACCTCTGCGGCGCCCACGGCCCGGATCAGTTCCTCTTCGAGGTCGTTGACGCAGACGTGAAACCCGAGGCGTTCCATGTCGGCGCGAGTGTGGGGCGAGCCGATCTGGGCGGCGACCAGTGCGCGCCGGAAGACTTCCTCCTCACGCACGTCGTACAGGCCGGCGAGACGCACCTGAGTGGTCAGCGGGCCCAGCTCGGTCAGGAAGCGGCCGATCGCGTGTGCCCCGCCGATCGGCACGATCACGACGCGCTCCGCTTCGAGATCCCGGCCGCCGCCGGTCGCGGCCGTCTCGAGCGCGATCTGGTCGCTGAGACCCTCGACCAGGACCAGGGCCACAGCGTCGCCCACCTTCGCCCGGGCGCTGGTCATCGCCCGGGTTGTGGCGTCAGGGCCACTCGCGTAGCCATCGAGCGCCCTGCGGGCTAGCTCACGACGTTGGGCGAGATCCATGGTGGGTTCCGTCGGCTGGGATGCGGGTCGTGGCCATCATCGTCGAGGCGTATGGCGGCGACAACCCGATATCGGAGGTCGGGCGACCGGGCGGCGGCGCGGTGCTTGAGAACGATGAGTCCGGGGTACCGAAAGCATCATACCGAGTGTGGGGCAAGTCGTCGGAGACCGTTACCGCCTGGTCGAGAGCATCGCCAGCGGCGGAATGGGCGACGTGTGGCGGGCGGTTGACGAGACCCTGGACCGCTGCGTGGCCGTCAAGATGCTGCACCCCCGCCTGGTCGCCGACGCCGGCTTCGGCGAGCGGTTCCGCCGCGAGGCACGCGCCATGGCGGCCCTGCGTCACCCGGGTGTCGCCCAGGTCTACGACTACGGCGAGATGTCCCGGCCCGGAGAGCCGGTCCTCGCCTACATCGTGATGGAATGTGTGCAGGGACAGTCCCTGTCGGAGCGGATCGCCGAGGTCGGCCATCTGGGCGCGGCCGAGGCGATGTCAATCGCCGCGCAGACCGCCCGAGCCCTGCAGGCCGCGCACGACGCCGGCATCGTCCACCGGGACGTCAAGCCCAACAATCTGATCATCGAGCCGGACGGGCACGTCGTGCTCGTCGACTTCGGCGTTGCCGTCATGCCGGAGGCGGCGAGCCTGACCGGGGTGAACCAGGTCGTCGGCACCGCCCTGTACATGGCGCCCGAGCAGGTGTCCAGGAACGAGAGCACACCGGCGATCGACATCTACGCGCTGGGCGCTGTCGTCCACCACTGCCTCGCCGGTGAACCCCCGTACCAGGGCGACAACGCCGTCGCGGTGGCGCTGCGCCACCTCGAAGAGGAACCACCGCCGCTGCCCGAGAGCGTCCCGGCGCAGGTACGGCAGCTGGTGGCCACCGCGATGGCCAAGGAGCCCACCCGCCGGTTCCCGACGGCGGCGGCCCTGGCCACCGCGGCGCAGGCGCTCGCGGACTCGTCCGACCCGCAACTGAGGGCCGCCACCTGGGCGACCGCGACCGGGCCGCGGACCGAGCACCCGAACACCCGGCGGTTGGCCCTCGGCGGCGCGTCGAGCCGGGGTGTCCGTCCCGGACGTACCACGCTCGCGGTGCTTATCGGATCGTTGGCCGCCGCCGCTGCCGTCCTGGTGCTGGCTGATCCCACCGGGATGATGCCGGGCCCGGCTGGGCGACCGTCGGGACCCCCCGCGGTGCCGACGTCGGTGCCACCCGGGCAGGACAAGCCTGGCCCTGGCGTCGGTGGCGGCGAACCGGCCACCCGCGGTTCCGCCGGTCTGCCGGTTCGCGCGCCCGCGTCCGCGACCCCGACGACCACCCGTTCAGCAGCCGAGGGCACGACGGGCCGGTCCACGCCCTCAGGCGACAGCAGCCAGGGATCACCCGGCCCCACCACCTCCGAAAGCGCCCCGCAGGAACCGACGGCGGTCCCCACGGGCGCCACGACGGCGGCACCGACCGAGGAGCCGACGGAGGAGGCACCGACGGCAGAGGAATCGGCAGCGGAGGAATCGGCAGCCGGAGGGAACGCGGTGGCGCCGGTCCAGGCGACGGGCTCAGGCGGACCAGCCAGTCACTGATTTGCTGTGGCGCGGGGGGGGGGGGGGGGGCGCCCCCCGCGGGGGGGGGGGGGGGGGGGGT